>DATNBT010000339.1:0-12302 GCA_035571855.1 Vicinamibacterales bacterium | reverse complement strand
CCCGGCATCAGATCCGCGAAGCCGACCTCGTCGACCTTGCTCAGGTCCGGATGCTCGATCCATGACGCCGCGTCTCCGACTGGACCGTACACGCCGGTCGTGACGACGCGCTCCGGGTCCAGCTTGACCCACCGCACGCCGTAGAATGCGAACTCCGTCTCGAGAAAAGTCGTCGTGTTCGACTCGGCGTGATCGCCGACGAGCAACGTGCCGTCCGCGAGCTTGACGACGGGACGCACCAGGTGAAACGCCGACGCGCGGGTCTGCCATTTCATCTTCGCCAGGCCCGACAGATCGAGGTAGTTCTTCTTGTCCCGCAGCAGCACGGCGATCGGTTCGGTCGCCAGGCCGGTCCACAGGTTGATCGGCGTCGCGCCGGTCGCGGCGCCCGAGATCGTCAGATCCTTCGCGTCCTTCCCGTACACCTTCAGCTCGACGCCCGGGTTCGTCATGTTCGCCGGCGTCAGCGGCGTCTGCCCGCGCGCGCCCTCTTCTCGCTGGAAGTACTCGCGGAGGATCAGCGTCGGCTGGGCGACGGCGCCGCGGCCGGGACCGCGTCCACGTCCTTCCGCCTGCGCTTGAGCGTTTGGCGCCTGCGCGTGCGCGAGCGTGGAGACGAGGAGCGCTGCTGCCGCGATCGAAAGCTTCTTCATGAGCGTTGCCTTTCGTGTCCGAAGAGAAGATACAACATAAAGCTCAACGCGAACGTCACGAACCACGCGTACGTGTAGAGCGAGTCGAAGAACGTCGGGTTCGGCACCTGTCCGCCGGGGGTCGTCGCCGAACGGATGAAGCCCGGGACCACGGGCGCCACCGAGATGATCAGCACGGCGATCGCGCGAACGTTCACGCCCTTGGTATACGAGTAGATGCCGCGCTCGTCGAACAGGTCCGGCACGGACAGCTTCTGGCGCCTGACGATCCAGTAGTCCGCGATCAGAATCCCGCCGAGCGCGCCCATCAGGCTGCTGTACCCGACCAGCCAGTTGAAGATGTACGCCGACGCGTCGGAGTAGAGCTTCCACGGAAACATCAGGATGCCGATGATCGCCGTGATGACGCCGCCGGTGACGAAGCTGATCTTCCGGGGATTCAGGTTCGAGAAGTCATTCGCCGGCGAGACGATGTTCGCCGCCATGTTCGTGTGGAGCTGGGCGCAGAGCACGACCAGCGCCGCGACGATGATGACGAGGGGCGAGCCGATCCGCGCGATGACCTCGATCGGATCCCAGATGGCCATGCCGTACATCACGATCGTCGCGCTCGTCACCGCGACGCCCACGAACGCGAACGCCGTCATCGTCGTCGGCAGGCCGAGCGCCTGTCCCAGCGCCTGGGAGCGCTGCGTCCGCGCGAAGCGCGTAAAGTCCGGGATGTTCAGGCTGAGCGTCGCCCAGTAGCCGACGTTCGCCGTGAGCGCGGCGGGGAAGAGCGCCCAGAAGTTGCCGCTGCCCTTCTGCAGTTGCGCGGACTGCGCGAGGATGTAGCCGAGGCTGCCGGCGCGGTGAATCGCCCAGCCGAGGAGGACGATCGAGCCGGTCATCAGCACCGGCGCGACCAGCGCGCTCAGCATCCTGATCGCGTCGATGCCGCGCAGGATAATCGCGAGCTCGATCAGCCAGAAGATCCCGAACCCGATCGCCTTGAGCCCCGGCATCGTCGCGAGCGAGGGAACAGCAGCCGCGATCAGCGAGACGATCGCGAGCCCGCCGATCCACGTCTGGATGCCGAACCACCCGCACGCGACAAGCGCGCGCAGGACGGCGGGGACGTTCGCGCCCCTCACGCCGAACGCCGCGCGGCACAACACCGGAAACGAAATCCCGTACTTCGTGCCCGCGTGCGCGTTCAGAATCATCGGCACGAGGACGACGCTGTTGCCGGCGAGGATCGTGACGAGCGCCTGCCACCACGTCATGCCCTGCTGCATCAGGCCGGACGCAAGCGTGTACGTCGTGATGACGACGCTCATGCCGATCCACAGCGAGGCGATGTGGTACGTCGTCCACGTCCGGCGCGCGAGCGGCGTCGGCGCGAGGTCCGGATTCCAGAGCGGACTGCCGGAGAGGTCCTCGCTAATTTCGACGAAGTCGCGCCGGCTTTCGCTTAACATTGGGCGCATGATAACGCGAACGAACGTCGCCGTTGCCATGCTGATCGCGGCGGCAGCCGTGTGCGTCGAGGCGCAGGCCGTGAACGGGCCGGTGCCGCGGTTGAACGGCAAGCCCGATCTGTCCGGCGTGTGGCAGGCCGAACGAACTCCGCTTCGCGAGTACCTGAAGTTCGTGCCTCCGGAGCAGATCGCGCTTCAACCCGACTTCAACGACATCAACAAGTACATGATCAACGTCTTCTGGGACATCAGCCCGCAGGACTGGCCGCTGAACCCGGAAGGTGCCAGACTCACCGAGCAGCAGCAGAAGAGCGGCCGAGATTTTCAGGCCGCGTACTGCCTGCCGGGCAGCCTGCCGGCGGCGATCATGGTGATGAACTTCAAGATGATTCAGGCGCCGAAGGAGATCGTCGTGATCTCCGGCAACGGCGATCCCGCCCGCCAGATCTACACGGACGGCCGCCGCCTCCCGAAGGAACCGAATCCGGGCTGGATGGGATCGTCAGTCGGACGCTGGGACGGCGACACGCTGGTGGTCGAAACGACCGGGTTCACCGAGAAGGCCAGGCTGGACGCATTCGGTCATCCTCGAAGTGAGACGATGCGCGTCACCGAGCGCTATCACCGGCGCGACGCCGGTCATATGGACCTGGAGATCACGATCGACGACGCGAAGTACTACACGCGGCCGTTCAGCATCAAGACCGTGCTCAACCTGATGCCGAACGACGACGTGCCCGAGTACGTCTGCACGGAGAACGAAAAGGACAACGCGCACTTCAGATAATGCGCGTTGCTGACGCCGCGGCGCGCTAGTGGCTGTCGCCGCCTTGAAGCGCGGCGTTCATTGCTTCGATCTGCTTTTCGTGATCCTTCACGAACTGCACGTTGGCCGGCTGCATGCCCGCGGGGAGGTTCGTCACCTTCTGCCCGCTCTTCTCGGAGCCGGCAACGAGACTCGCCTGAAATGCGCACATCTCGAACGTGGCGTATTCGTGCGCCGAGAGTCCGGCCGACCGCAGCGCGTCGGCCATGTGCGGCATCTTCACCAGCTTCTTTTCCATGTCGGCGAGCGACTGCGTGTCGTCGCTCTTGTCGTCGTCGGCTTCGAGCTGCTTCTGCGCCGCGACATCGTTCTTGAGCGCCGCGACCCATGCGCGATTGGCGGCCGTGATCTTCTGAAGTACCGGCTCAGTCAGACGGTACGATTGAATCGCTTTCGTTTCCGGATCGGTCTGGGCGTGAGCGAGCGCTGCATTCGTGACAAAGAGCGCGGCAAGAATCAGCGACGTGATGAACGCACGACGAATCATTCAGGGATCCTCCAAAGATCCCATTATGATCCATCACGGCGCGTATCCTTCCGCTTCGTAGCCGCCGCGGTAGTCGGCCCCTTCGGGACGGCGGATCGCCGAGTGCGCGACGACGCGATTCCGCATGAGGCCGCGGAAGTCGTCGAGCGACGTCCAGCCGCGCTTCTCCATCGTCTCCGCCATGCCGGACGTCAGCGCCTTGATCACGTTCGGGCCGACGGCATGATCGAGCATCGCGGCCGTGCACACCTGGACCGTGCCGCAGCCCAGCAGGAAATAGTTCAGGGCGTGCGCGAACTCCGCGATGCCGCCGATGCCGGAGAACGACTTGTCGGGAAACGCCTGCGTCATCTGCGCCATCTTCGCGAGCGAGAGCGGCAGAATCGCGGGACCGCCGAGGCCTCCCGGAGAGACGAGGCCGTCGACGTTCATCTCGAATTCGAGCGTGTT
The DNA here is from genome assembly GCA_035571855.1 of Vicinamibacterales bacterium. Classification (GTDB taxonomy): domain Bacteria; phylum Acidobacteriota; class Vicinamibacteria; order Vicinamibacterales; family CAVVIG01; genus DATNBT01. Next base: position 8,426 of record DATNBT010000339.1, on the reverse strand, counting down.
CGCGTCGATGAGCGGCAGCGAGGGAAACGTGTTCGAGGACGTGATCGCGTCGGCGCCGGCGAGAAACGCGCCGCGCGCCTCGACGACGATGTCGGTCGTGGACGGCGTGAGCTTGGCCCAGACCGGGACCTTCGCGACTTCTTTCACCGCGACCGTCACGACCGAGAGCAGCTCGGGATCTTTGCCGATGTTGCTGCCCATGTCCTTGCGGTCCATGTGCGGACACGAGAGATTCAGCTCGATGCCGTCGCAACCTTCGTGCTGACATGCCTTCGCGAGCTCCTGCCAGTGCCGCAGCTCTTCGTCGCTGCCCGAGCCCGCCATGATCGACGCGATGAGCATCTTCGAGGGATGCGCCTTCTTGATGCGCGAAAGTCTCGGCACCCACCAGTCGAGCGCCTTGTCGGAGATGAGCTCCCAGTTCCAGGACGAGTGCAGCGCCGTTCCGGGACGCTTCTGCATCGACAGATGCCCGGACTCCGGCGTCGCGCGCAGGAACTTCGTCTTCGGCCCGGCGACGTTCGTGACGGGATGCAGGCCGATCGTCTTCGTGACGACGCCGCCCCAGCCCGCTTCGAACGCCCGCATGATGTTGCTTTCCGATTCGGTCGGCGGCGCGGACGCGAGCAGGAACGGGTTTTCGAACCGCAACCCGGTGAAGGTGGTAGCGAGCATGAGCGGGATTATAGGGCTAAGCCCTCGGCCCTATAATCACCGGATTATGCCGAGACATGTCATTGGCGGACTGATTCAAGCCGCCGCTCCCATCACGGATCCGGCCGCGCCGATCGACAGAGTCAGACAGGCCGCCATCGACGCGCACGTGCCGTTCATCGAGGAGGCGGGGAAGAAAGGCGTGCAGATTCTCGGCCTCGAGGAGATCTTCAACGGGCCGTATTTCTGTCCGTCGCAGGACGCGCACTGGTACGACATCGCCGAGCCCGTGCCCGGCCCGACGACCGAGCTCATGAGCACGTTCGCGAAGCAGTACAAGATGGCGATGGTCGTGCCGGTGTACGAGCGCGAAGCGCCGGGCGTTTACTACAACACCGCCGCGGTCTACGACGCCGACGGCTCGTATCTCGGCAAGTACCGCAAGAACCACATCCCGCACACCTCGGGCTTCTGGGAGAAGTACTTCTTCAAGCCGGGCAACCTCGGCTATCCCGTGTTTCAGACGCGCTTCGCGAAGGTCGGCGTCTACATCTGCTACGACCGGCATTTTCCCGAAGGCGCGCGCCTGCTGGGACTGAACGGCGCGGAGATCGTGTTCAACCCGTCGGCGACCGTCGCCGGGCTCTCACAGTACTTATGGAAGCTCGAACAGCCGGCGCACGCGGTCGCGAACGGCTACTTCATGGCGTGCAGCAACCGCGTCGGGACGGAAGCGCCCTGGAACATCGGACGCTTCTACGGGACGTCCTACTTCGTTGACCCACGTGGAAATTTCCTCGCGACGGGATCCGAAGACAGAAACGAGCTCGTCGTCGCCGACATGGACCTCGACATGATCGAGGAGGTGCGCCGCGTGTGGCAGTTCTATAGAGATCGTCGTCCGGATTCGTACGGTCCGATGGCCCAGGACAGCACGCTATGACGTTGTTGATCAAAAACGGGACGATCGTCACCGCGACCGATCAATACAAGGGCGACGTCTTCGTCGACGGCGAGAAGATCACCACGATCGGCACGGCGCTGGCGATGAACGCCGATCGGACCATCGACGCGAGCGGCAAGTACCTCTTTCCCGGCGGCATCGACGTCCACACGCACATGGACATGCCCTTCGGCGGCAGCCAGTCCTCCGACGACTTCGAGACGGGCACCATCGCCGCGGCGCACGGCGGGACGACGACGATCGTGGACTTCGCGATTCAGTACCGCGGGCAGACGCTGCACCACGCGTGGGAGACGTGGGCGAAGAAAGCCGAAGGCAAGGCCGTGATCGACTACGGCTTCCACATGATCATCACCGAGCTCACCGACCAGGTTGAGCAGGAGATGGATTCGCTGGTCGAAGGCGGCCTCACCTCGTTCAAGCTGTTCATGGCGTACCCCGGCGTCTTCATGCTCGACGATGCGAGTATTTTCAAGGCGCTGCTGCGGACGGGTAAGAACGGCGGGACGATCTGCATGCACGCCGAGAACGGCGGCGTCATCGACGTGCTGGTGAAGAAGGCGCTCGCGGAAGGCAGGACGGCGCCGAAGTATCACGCGCTCACGCGTCCGGCGCGGGCCGAGGCCGAAGCCACGCACCGCGCGATCGCGCTGGCCGAAATCGCCGGCGTGCCGATCTACATCGTCCATCTGTCCGCGGCCGAAGCGCTCGAGATGGTGACGGAGGCGCGCGATCGCGGGCTCCCCGCATACGCGGAGACGTGCCCGCAGTACCTGTTCCTGTCGTACGAGAACTACGAGGAGCCGGGGTTCGACGGCGCGAAGTACGTGATGTCGCCGCCGCTGCGCGCGAAGGAGACGCAGGACCGCCTGTGGCGCGGGCTCGCGTTCAACGATCTCCAGGCGATCTCGACGGACCACTGTCCGTTCTGCATGAAGGAGCAGAAGGAGCTCGGCGCGGGCGACTTCTCGAAAATTCCGAACGGCGCGCCGGGCGTCGAGACACGCATGAGCCTCGTCTACGACGGCGGCGTGCGCACGGGGAAGATCTCGCTCAACCGGTTCGTCGAGCTGACGTCCACGTCGCCGGCGAAGATCTTCGGCCTCTTCCCGCGCAAGGGGACGATTGCTCCCGGCTCCGACGCCGACATCGTCGTCTTCGATCCGAACAGGAAGATGACGCTCGGCGTGAAGTCGCTGCACATGCGCGTCGACTACAACCCGTACGAAGGACGCGACGTCACCGGCGTCACCGACACCGTCGTCTCGCGCGGGAAGGTCGTGATCGACGGCGGGAAGTTCGTCGGCAAAGCGGGCGCGGGGGCGTTTCTCAAGCGAGCGAGTCGATCGTGACTTCAGACGAGATTGTTGCACTCTCGAAAAAACACACCCTCTTCGAATGGTCGCCGCAGGCGACGTTCGATCCCATCCCCGTCGCGAAAGCCAAGGGCTCGCATTTCTGGACGCCTGACGGCAAGCAGTACCTCGACTTCAACAGCCAGCTGATGTGCGTCAACATCGGCCACGCCGACGACCGCGTCGTCCGCGCGATTCAGGAACAGGCGGCCGTGCTGCCGTATGCCAACCCGTTTCTCGCGACGGAGCCGCGAGCACGATTGGGCGCCAAGCTCGCCGAGATCACGCCCGGCGACATCGACGTGTTCTTCTTCACCAACGGCGGCGCCGAAGCGAACGAGAACGCGTTCAAGATCGCGCGCGCGTTCACCGGCCGGCAGAAGATCCTGGCGCGCTATCGGTCGTACCACGGCGCGACGGGCGCGGCGATCAACGCGACCGGCGATCCGCGGCGATGGAGCCAGCCGCCGATGCCGGGCTTCGTGCACGTGCTCGATCCGTATCACGGCATCCAGCGCGGATGGGACGCGTCGGTCGAAGACTCGCTCGCGTATCTCGAGGAAGTGATTCAGCTCGAAGGCCCGCAGACGATCGCGGCGTTCATTCTCGAATCGGTCAGCGGGACGAACGGGATTCTCGTGCCGCCGGACGGCTACATGCAGGGCGTGCGCGCGCTGTGCGACAGGCACGGCATCCTGATGATTTGCGACGAGGTCATGTCCGGCTTCGGCCGCACCGGCGAGTGGTTCGCGATCGACCACTGGGACGTCGTCCCCGACATCATCACGATGGCGAAGGGCCTGACGAGCGCGTACGTCCAGCTCGGCGCGGTCGGCATGCGGCAGAAGATCGCCGATCACTTCCAGAAGAACGCGTTCCCGAGCGGCCTGACGTACAACAGCCATCCGCTCGCGTGCGCGACGGCGATCGCGACGATCAAGGTGATCGAAGACGACGGGCTGGTGGAGCGGGCGCGGCACACCGGCCGCCTGATGGCGGATCTGCTGACGGATCTGGCGTCGCGTCATCCGTCGGTCGGCGCCGTCCGATCGATCGGCCTGTTCGGGATCGTCGAGCTCGTGAGGAACAGGACGACGCTCGAGCCGATGGCGTCCTTCAACGGGACGTCACCGGAGATGCAGGGGCTGGCGAAGTTCTTCCGCGACAACGGCCTCTACACGATCGTCCGCTGGAACTACTTCTTCACGAACCCGCCGCTCCCGATCAGCGAAGCCGAGCTGCGCGAAGGCTTCGAGATCATCGACCGCGGGCTGTTCGAGACCGACCGCGCTGCGCACTCGTAGCTGCGCGCTCGTACGTAGTACAGGCCTTCAGGCCTGTCTTCCCTAATGCGGCTCCGACGTGCCCTCCGGCGGCCACTTCGCCCAGACGTTGCCCGCCGTCGCTTCGATCGGCACCGGGCCCTGCAGTGAGAACCCCGGAACGCGTCCCGGCGGCGGAGGCGGCGGCGCCGGCTGATGATCCGCGGCCGTCGTGCAGCGCAGCTCGTTCCAGCCGACGTGACAGGTGAAGTGTTTGTAGAACGTCGGCAGGTCGCCGTCGGCCCAGTCCTCGTGCAGGAGATTGAACTTCAACACGTCGCCGTCGAGCACGACGTCGTCGATCGCGGCCATCGTGTACGGGTTGTCGCACGTGCCGCAGACCATGCCGCGGATCGCTTCGCCGGCTTTCTTGAAGATGAAGAACTGCTTCGGCGCGCCGACGCCAAATCCCAGCCAGACGCCGACGACGTCCTTCTCCGTCAGCTTCGACTTCCACGGACCCGGCAGCTGGTAGGGCAGGCCGTCCGCGCCGTCGACGTTGCGCCGCTGCGGGTTGCCCGGCACTGACGGCCGATCCTTCGGCAGCACGGACACCTTCGCCGGAATGACATCCGGTCCGCGCGGATCTTTGATCATGGTGTACGCGAACTTCGCATGGCCGGGAGCACCGCTCGTGCCGGTGACGTTCAACTTGCCGCCGTCGAACTTCGCGCTGACCTGATCCTTGTATGCCGTGCCGCCGTCGGCCTTCACGTGCGTGACCTGGAACGCCAGGCCGTTCGGCCCAAGCGTCCCGTCGACGAACGCCAGCGTCGTCGCGTCCGCGCACCACGTGCAGGAGATGCCGCGGACTTTGTTGTCGCGGATGGAAAACTCGAACGTATGCGGCTCGCCGCTGTCGGTGCGCCAGCCGCCGCGATAGTCATCGGCCGTTTGCGCGGTGGCGGTCGAGGCGGCCAGCACGGCCGCGAGCACTATCAGCTTCTTCATGCGCGGCAGTGTATCTTAAGCTCCATGCGCACACTCATCATCGGCGTCGCGATCGGAATCCTGGGCGCTGGACTCTGGGTCCGCGCACAGCAAGTGCAACCCAACAACCCGCGCCTCGCACCGAACATCCAGCCGCCGGCGCAAGTGATCTCCGGCGCGGACTTCGGCTTCCGCGTGGACAGCTATGCCTCCGACGGGACCCCGCAGGGCCGGATCGTCGTCCGCCAGAACGGCCAGTGGGTCGAGGTTGGCCTCACCGGCGGCGTCCGGCGGCTCGGGCTGAAATAAGACGAATGGTGTCTAAGAGCGCGTGAAACTCCGCCTCCTCGTCTGCCTCGTCGCCCTGGCTGCCGCGTGCGGTCCGAAGAAGGTCGCCCTCGTCGATCCCGCGATCGCCGCGCGCGAGACGCTCGTGAAAGCCGACGCCAACTTCCGCGCCGGCTGCTTCGACTGCCTGGCCGAGGCGCTGCGGCAGTATGAATCGGTCCGCAGCGTCGCCGCGGTGTCGCGCGACGCCGCCGACGGCGCGATGCGGAGCGCGGCCCTGCTCGCGATGCGCGAACGCGAGCTCGGCACGACCGACAGCGGTTACCTCGAGCACGCGCGCGAGCTGCTCGGCGCGCTTCCCGAGATGCAGGGAGACGTCGCGCCGCTGCTCGGAATCATCGGCGCCTTCCCGTGGCGCGCGGGAGCAGGACGTTCGGGCGCGCCCGACTCGCTCGTCACGAACATCTACGCCAACCGCGATCAACGAACGGAATCGCTTCGCGCAACGGCGGCGCGCGATGAGTTCTCCGCGTACATGTTCGTCGCCTACGCGTGCGAATCGGGAACGGGGCTGCGGCTCGGCAACGGCGAGATGCGCACGGCGGTCGGCGCCATGATCGATGCGCCGATCGTCGCGTATCGTCTGGCCATCTGCCCGACGAGCGGCGCGGCCGCGCTCGATGTCGTCCTGGAAAGAGAACCGCGCTACAAGGAGATCGCGTTTTACAAAGGCCTCAACGCGACGAGCGCGCGGAAGCTGGACGACGCGGACGCGCGGTACCGCGAGGCGTACGACTGGCGGAAGACCTGGCCCGCGGCCACGCTCGCGATTGCCAACATCGCGATGTCGGCGGAGGAGTTCCAGCTCTCGCGCGAGTTCTACGACAACACGCTCGCGCTCGCGCCGGATTTTCCGGACGCGCTGCTCGGCAAAGTCCGCGCGCTGACGTATCTCGATCGGCCTGAAGATGCAATCACCACGGCCGATCGTCTGCTCGCGATCAGCCGCTATCCCGGCGACGCGAACTACTGGAAGGCGTACAACGAGCTCGCCATACACCAGCTCGACACGGCGTGGAGCGACGTCGAAGCCGCCGACAAGCTGCTGATCAACAGCGACGTGCCGAAGCTCGCCGGAATCATCGCCATCGATCGGAAGGAATACGAGGTCGCGCGGAAGAAGCTGGAGACGGCGCGTCAGCGCAACGCCATGGACTGCACGACGCTGTACTACCTCACGCTCGTGCAGGCCGAGCTTCGCCTGTGGCCCGAGGCCGCGCGCAACGCGGTGAGCGCCGGCGGATGCCTCACGGCGGCGGAGGCGGGGCTGCGCCAGGAGATCGAAGGCATCCGGGCCGATGCGAAGCTGCCCGAGGCGCGCAGGGAACGGATGATCATGTCGCGCGAACAGCAGGTCCTCAATGCGATCCGCATGCGCGCGTCGTGCTGGTACAACGGCGCCGTCGCCAACTACAACCTGCAGCAGAAGAACGAAGCGAGGGAGCTCGCGCAGAAGATCGCCGACGACGAAGAGTTCGGCGACCGCGCGAAGCGGCTGATCTCGTTAATCCGATAGCACGAAATAGAGCGCCACCGGCGTGACGACGAGGGCCGCCAGCAGGCCGATCGCCAGCGGCAGCAGGAACGGCGGCGGCGTCGCGAAGAGCCCCTGCAGCGTCGGCCACGCGAACCATCCGGCCGCGACGACGAAGACGAGCGCGAGCAGCGCGGCCACGCCCTGGGCGATCGTCACCGGCCGCGACGCGTCGCGAATCGCTTCCTGCCGCGCGCGCATCTCGGCGCGCCACCACATCTGACCCGACGAGGGCACGTTCGCTTCCTGCCACGTGGCGTCGTGGTCCTCGCGCATCGCGGCGGCGACGGCCACGACGTCGCGGCAGACCGCGCAGGACGCGACGTGCTGCGACAGCTCGGTGTTGACACGATCGGGCCAGCGCGCCGACGCCAGCGCGTCGAGCACGTCCGCTTCCCGGGGGCATTGGAGCATTTCGTGGTCTGGTGATGTCGTGATTGCCGAGCTCATGACTGCACCCCGAGCGCGGCGGCGAGACGTCGGCGGGCGCGGAAGAGCAGGATCTTGATGCTGGCCTTGCGCAGGCCCAGCGATTCCGCGATCTCTTCGTGCGACGAGCCCTGCGCGTACGCGAGCCAGAGCATCTGGCGCTCGCGCGGTTTCAACGTCGCCATCGCGCGAGAGAGATCCGCGCGACGCTCGGATTCCGCCGCGAAATCGCGGCCGTCGCTCAGCGCGCCCGGCTCGTTCTCCGCGGGCAGCGCGACGACGTTCGCGACGCGGTTGCGGCGATACCGATCGTTGGCGAGGTTTGTCGCGATGCGGAACAGGTAGTTGCGCCGGTGCGATTCGCTGGAGAACGCCTGCTGCGCGCGCAGGAACCGGTAGTAGCTCTCCTGCAGCAGGTCGTCGGCGAGCGTCCGGTCGCCGGTGATGCGGGCGAGGTAGGCCCACACCTGGCGTGCCGTGCGGTCGTAGAACGCGCGGAAGGTGTCTTCGTCCATCTGGAGCCCGTCTACCGCCGCGTCCGCGATGCGGTCGAGACGTTCAAGCTCACTGACGGTCATTTCGCGCGGGAACATGTGGTCACCATCATACGCTTACGCCGCCTGACCGGGACCGGATTCAGACCCCTGAGCGCCGCTCCGATCGAACAGACCCAGTCGGCTCGACATGCCATACGACATCAGCGCCGAGGCGAAGAACCCGACGCCGGCCGCCAGCGACGCGATGCCGATGACGAACAACGGCGTGGAGCCGAAGTCATAGAAGTCGCCGCCGAGATGACGGCTCGCGAACATCAGGCCCATGCCGAGCGCCGCCATCACGAGTCCGGCCTGCAGGGACCAGAAGATGCGGCCGAGCGGCGCGCTCAGCGT
>DATNBT010000338.1:0-2389 GCA_035571855.1 Vicinamibacterales bacterium | reverse complement strand
GGCGGCTCAGATCATCGCCGCGGGTTTCGATGCGGCGACCGTCCGGCGCGTCCTCGGTCTCGTCCGTCGCGCGGAGTTCAAGCGCAAACAAGCGGCGCCGGGACTGAAAGTGACCGACCGCGCGTTCGGCACCGGCTGGCGTATGCCGATTGCCGCGCGGGTGGAACTCTGACGGGACTAGGGGCTAGGGATTAGGGATTAGGGGCTCGGACGTCACGCTGCGATCGCGCCTCACGTTCGAAGCCGCAGAGGCACAGAGCTCACGGAGCTTGATTCAATGACGATCGGGCGACTCGATTGTCCACGTCGTCAGGTAGTGCGCCTCTAGGCCCTAGCCTCCAGCCCCCAGCCCCGAGTAGACTCTCCCGCAGTACGTGAGGTGCTGCATGAAACGCGTCCTGTTTGCTGCAATCGCTTCGCTCGCGCTCGCCGCCCCCGCACTCGCCCACCATTCGTTCGCCGCCGAATTCGACGCCGACAAACCGGTGACCGTGAAAGGCGTGATCACGGCCGTGCGCCTGGAGAATCCGCACTCGTGGTTCTTCCTCGACGTCACCGGCACGGACGGCAAGGTCGAGAAGTGGAGCTTCGAGGCCAGCACGCCGAGCTCGCTGATTCGCAGCGGCTTCAAGCCGAACACCGTGAAGACCGGCGACGAAGTGACGATCAAGGGCTATCACGCGCGCGATGCCGAGTCGCACGCGGGCGCCGGCCGTGAGCTCGTCATGGCCGATGGACGCGCATTCGCCATCGGGCCGACCGTCGGAGCGCAGAGGTAGCCATGAAGAAAATCTTCGTTGCCGCCGCTCTTCTCGCGATGGCGACACTGAAAGGGTCGCCGTACACCGCCGTGGCGTTCGCGCAGGAGCCGACTCCGCGCACTGCGGATGGCCATCCGGATCTGTCAGGCGTGTGGTGGCCGGGACAGGACCTGCGCGTGCCGCCGCTGAATCCCGCGCCGGCCGCCGGCCGCGCGGGCGGGCCGCCTCCCGCCGGGCGGGGCGCGCCGCCCCGCCGTGAAAAGTTCGCGGACAACTACAACGACGCGGCGAAGGCGAAAGCCAGGACGTTGAGCGACAAGGACGACCCCACGCTGCGTTGCCAGAACACCGCGTTCGGCACCCTGAACGTCAGCGCCTACAACACGGGCCTCGTCGCGCAGATCATCCAGACGCCGAAGTTCGTCGTCATCCTCTCGGAGACGAATCCGACGTTCCGTATTATCCCGACCGACGGCCGGACGCGCCGCGACGAGCAGCCGCCGTCCTCGCGCGGCGAATCGCTCGGCCGATGGGATGGCGACGTCCTTGTCGTCGACACCGCGAACTTCTCGGACAAGAACTGGATGCACGCCGAAGGCGACGTGTCGTTCCACTCCGACGCCCTTCACATCGTCGAACGCTATCACCGGATCAACAAAGACACGATGGAGGTGGATGCGACGATCGAAGATCCGAAGGTGCTGGCGAAGCCGTGGAAGGTGCCGACGCAGACGCTGAAGCTCGCGCCGTTCGATCAGATTCTCGCGCTCGACTGCACCGGCGTCGAAAGCGCAACGCTGATGGAAGCGGCGTCCAAGCAGAACTACGGGAAGAAACAACAGCCGTAGTCGTCAGTCGCAAGTCGCAAGTCATCAGTCGCGCCAGCGGCGATGCATCCAAAGCCAGAGATCGGGATGCCGGCGGACGTACATCTCCAGTACGTCCGTGCATCGCTGCGTGAACTCCCGCACCGCATCCGTGCTGTCCGGCGACGGCGGCTCGACGGGATGCTCGTAGATCAGCCGATATCGGCCGCCGCCCAGCGGCAACGCAAACACCGGGACGACCGGCGCTCCCGTTCGCAGCGCCATCGCCGCGACTGCTGACGTCGTCGCCGCCGGCCGCTCGAAGAACTCCACCGTGACGGCGTCGGCGCCGAAGATGTGCTGGTCGATCAGAATCGCGACGCCGTGCCTGTCCGCCATCAACCGCATGACCTTGCGCACGGATCCCTGACGGTAGATGACGACGTTGCCGGTGCGCTGGCGGATCTGTTCGAGCAGCGTGTTGAGCTTTGCGTTGTCGAGCGTGCGCGCGAGGACGCCGATCGGCTCGAACCTGAGCGGATGCGCGACGGCGTGCAGCTCCCAGAATCCGAAGTGCCCGGTGATGAACAGCACGCCCTTGCCCTGGCCGTACGCCAGGCGGACGCGCTCTTCGCCGTCGAACTCGACGCGCTCCAGCATCTGCGCGTCCGACAGCGTGCTGAACTTCAGAAACTCGAACAGCAGCCGGCCGAAGTGCGCGAACGTCGCGCGGACGATCGCGCGCCGCTCCGCGGCTGAACGCCGGGGGAACGCGGCGGCGAGATTCTCTAGGGCGACGCGACGGTGTTTGCCGTCGCATAT
>DATNBT010000337.1:0-4035 GCA_035571855.1 Vicinamibacterales bacterium | reverse complement strand
ACGCGCTGCCGCTGGCCGCCGAGCCTGTCACCGCGGCGCTGGATCTCGTGATTGAGTTCGTCTCGTCGCAATTCAGCCGCGATGCGACGCTGGCGCTGCTGTCGTCTCCGCACGTGCTGTTCGGGGGCGAACGGATCTCCCGGGCCGCGATTGCGAAGCTCGACGAAGCGATGCTCGACGCGCGCTACATGGGCGAGCTCGACAGGCTGCGCGCGATCGCAGACGACGTCCGGAACGACGCGTCGGCCGCGGCTGTCGCTGCCGCCGAGGAACTGCTGCCGCTGCTGTCGACGGCGTCGGCGTCATGGCAGCTCAAGCTCCTCACGACGTTCTTCACCGCGCACGCGAGCGACAACTCCTCGACCGGCGCAGGGCAGGCCGACGATCGTGCGCGGCGGGGACGATCGGCTGTCGTCGACGTCCTGCAGAGGCTCGCGTCCGCGTATGCCGCGCACGGCGATCGCGAGGCCACGATCGACGATCTGGCGCCGGACATCAGGCGCTGGATCGAAGAAGGCACATTCGTCCCGGAGACGAGCCGGCACGGGATTCATCTGCTCGACGCCAGTGCCGCGCCGTTCGGCGAGTTCGACGAGGTGACCCTGGTCGGCCTGGTGGAGGGCGAGTGGCCGGAGCGCACGAGGCGCAACATCTTTTATGCGCCGAGCGTGCTCGGCGCCCTCGGCTGGCCGAGTGAGCGGGACCGGCGAAGCGCGGCCACCGCGAACTTCCTGAATCTGATCAATCTGGCGTCTCGTCATCTGGTCATGTCGACGTTCATGCTGGATGACGAGGCGCTCGTCGAGCCGTCGACATTAATAGAGGATGCGGCGGCGCTGCCGCTGACGCGGGTGGAAACGCCTGTTCCGGCAGTGGAACTGGAGTCGCCGGAGACGGACGCGCCGGACTGGGCCGCCCTTCGCGCCCGGCGGACGCCGTCCACCGACGCGCGGTATCACGGCGCCACGGGGTCGTATTCGCCGCGCGCGATCTCGGTCAGCGCGGTCGAGACGTACCTGACGTGCCCCTTCAAGTACTTCGCGCAGTACGTGCTCCGTCTCCAGGAAGAACGCGAGCAGGAAGACGTGATGGATCCGAAGACGCAGGGCCTCTTCGTCCACGCCGTCTTCGAAAAGTTCTTCAGCGCGTGGCAGGACGCCGGCCATCGGGGCATCACGTCCGCCAATCTCGACGCCGCGCGCGCATTGTTCGCGACCGTCGTCGAAGAGCAGATCGCGAAGCATCGCCTGTCGGACGATGAGGCGGCGCTCGAGCGCACGCGGCTTCTCGGGTCGACGGTCGCCGCGGGCCTCGGCGACGTCGTGCTCCGCATGGAAGCCGAGCGGCCGGTGGACGTCGTCGAACGGAAGCTCGAAGAGCGCTTTCGCGATGAGTTCGAATTCACCGGCGCGGATGGTCCGAAGCGGATCCGCATCACCGGCGTCGTCGACCGCATCGACGTCCTGGCGGACGGCACCTTCCGGCTGATCGACTACAAGCTGTCGTCGGCGCCGAACAAGTCGCGCGCGCTGCAGCTGCCGATCTACGGGCTGTGCGCCGAGCAGCGGCTGAAGAAGCCGATGAGCGAAGCGGCCTACATCGCGTTCCGCGGCGCGAAGCGTGTGACGCCGCTCTTCACCGCGCGATCCGATCGGGACAAGGTGCTCACCGAGGCGCAGCAGAAGTTCGTCGGCGCGGTGGAGCGCATCGAGCGCGGGGAATTTCCGCCGACGCCGGAGGACGTGTTCCTCTGCGGCTTCTGCAGCTTCGCGGCCGTCTGCCGCAAGGACTACGTGGGCGATGTTTGACGCCGACGCCCGCCGCATCGCCGTCGATCCGGCGCGGAACGTCGTCCTCGAAGCGTCCGCGGGGACGGGCAAGACGCGCGTGCTGGTGGAGCGCTACGTCAACCTGCTCCTGGCCGGCGTCGATCCCGAACGGATCCTCGCGATCACGTTCACGCGCAAGGCCGCAGCCGAGATGCGGCAGCGCATCATCGAGCGGTTGAAGGAGGCGAGCCGGACGTCGCAGCTCTCCGCCGCGAAGTGGCGCGAGCTGCGCGAGCGGCTCGGCGACATCGCCATCTCCACGATCGACGCGTTCTGCCTCTCGCTCATCCGCGAGTTCCCGCTCGAAGCCGGCGTCGAGCCCGGATTCGATCTCGCCGACGAAACGCAGATTCCACGGCTGATCGGCGAAGCGCTCGATCGCTCGCTGCGGCTCGGGCGCCGGCTCGCGCAGACGGATCCGGACGTCGCGATGGTGTTCATCCAGCTGCGCGAGCGCAGGCTGCGCGAGGGCCTTGCGGCGCTGCTGGATCGACGGCTGGTCGCGGCGGACGTCCTCAGGCGGTTTCTGCAGTCCGGTCCGCGCGACCTGACGCCCGCGCGCGCGTGTGCGCAGGCGGCGGCGAGGCTCGTCGACGTGCTGACGTCCGTCCCCGGAGGCCTGGACGCGTTTCTCGCCGAAGGCCCGCGCGGGCACGCGCAGTTCGCGATGCTTGCCGCCGACCTGCGTGCCCTCGCGCCGGAGCGGGAACGGTTCAGCCAGGCCGAGGGCCAGGCCGAGTTTCGGATGCTCGTCGATCGCATCCGCGGCTACTTCCTCACGCTGGACGGCGGGCCCAGGAGGGCGCGCGGCTTCGGGTCGTCGGAGTTCAAGAAGGAGCACTGCGCGTCCGACGCCGCGTGGAAGAGGCATCGCGAAGGCGTCGAAGCCATCGCGCCGGCGATCGAACAGGTCATCCGTTCGTTCCGGCGCGACCTCAACGTCATCCTGTCGCGCGGCGTCTGGCAGCTGTTCGGCCTGTCGCTGTCGCAGTACCGGAAGACGCTCGAGTCGTACGCCGTCCTCGACTTCTCGGGCGTGCTCGAACGCGCGGTCGAGCTGCTCCGGCAGATGGAGGAGTTCTCGCAGAGCCGCTACAAACTCGAGGCGCGATACCAGCACGTGCTCGTGGACGAGTTCCAGGACACCAACCGCGCGCAGTGGGAGCTGGTTTCTCTGCTGGTGCGCAGCTGGGGTGAAGGCTTCGGCGCGGCCGAAGGCGCGCTCGCACCGTCCATCTTCATCGTCGGCGACCGCAAGCAGTCGATCTACGGCTTCCGTGACGCCGAGGTCGCCGTGCTCGACGAAGCGGGCGGATTTGTCGCCGGCCTCAGACCGGACGGAGAGCCGCGGCAGGCGATCTCGACGAGCTTCCGTTCGGTCCCGCAGCTGTTGACGTTTGTGAACGACCTGTTCGCCGAGATCGCCCGCGCGACCGAGGCCGGACGCCGCGACGCGTTCCGGTACGGCGAGACCGATCATTTTCCGGTCGAACCGTTGAACGCTGAACCCCTGAACGACGCCGTCAGGTTCCTCGGTGCGCCGACACTCGAGGACGCGGCGGATCGCGTCGCCGGTGAGATCGCGTCGCTTCTCGGCGCAGGCTTCGTCGTCCGCGATCCGCAGACCGGCGTCAGCCGCGCGGTGAAGCCCGCCGACATCGCGGTCCTGTTCCGCTCGCGCGACAGCCATCGCGAGTACGAAGCCGCCATCGATCGACGCGGCGTGCCGACGTACGTCTACAAGGGTCTCGGCTTCTTCGAAGCCGACGAGATCCAGGACGCGATCGCGCTGCTGCGGTTTCTCGCGAAGCCGACGTCGGAGCCGCGCGCGGCGTCGTTCCTGCGCTCGCGCATCGTGCGCCTGTCGGATCGCGGCGTCGCCGCGCTGTCGCCGAGGTTTTCAGACGCGCTGGTCGACGAAACGCTGCCGCTCGCGGCGGCGGAGCTCGATGATGAAGATCGCGACGTGCTGGCGCACGTTCGCCGCGCGCTGCCGCGCTGGCTCGCGATGGTCGATCGCGTGACGGCGTCCGAGCTGCTCGACCGCGTCCTGCGCGAGACGGCGTACGCGATCGAGATGCGCGGTCCCCGGTACCAGCAGGCCCGCGAGAACCTGAAGAAGCTGCGTGCGCTCATCCGGAAGGCGGAGAATCGCGGCTACGCGACGCTCGCGCGCATCGCCGAGTTCCTCGACGGCCTCGCCGTC
>DATNBT010000336.1:0-5077 GCA_035571855.1 Vicinamibacterales bacterium | reverse complement strand
CTTGACGCGAATTACGAGCGCCAGCAGCGCGATATAGAAGAGCGCGGCGACGGTGATCGCCAGCTTCTTTCGTCTCGGAAGACCCGGCCTCGACGCCTGAGCGAAGGCAAAATCTTTCACGCTGGACAGTTGCAGCAAAGGCGCTGCCAGTTCACAATGCTCCCCGGTAGTCATGACGCTGGAGATGTTTTTTGATGAGCTGGTACGGCGTCATATTCACGACGCGCAGCTCGTGCCGTACGTCGGCAGCGTGCTCGCCGATTTCACCCGCACCGACCGCCTCTACCGTATCCACGACGCGCGCGGACGCCGTCTCGAAGAAGTCGCCCAGATGCTCGTCGCGTCCAATCCGATTCTCGACGCGAATTCCTTCGACCGCGAACGCGAAGTCCGCAAGCACATCGGCGACTTCACGATGTTCTTCGCGGGATTCTTCCCCGAAGCGCTCGCGTCCTATCCGCGGCTGAATCCGCTGTCGGTCGATGCGTTCGTGGATTACGTGGCGGCGGGCAAGGAGTCGTACGCCGTCGTCGCGGCCTTCAACCTGTTCGAATACCGCGACGAGGCGCCGCTCTTCAGGCGGCTGTCAGAGCGCTTCGAGGACTGCGTGAACGGCCTGCACCTGGTGAAGCGGGAGATCGACCTCGGTCAGTTTCCGCTCAAGCCGCCCCACGGCGAGTTGATGTGATACACGGCCGCGGGGCCGATCATCTCCACGCGCCGGATCTTCGCGTCATCAATCAGGAACGCTTCGGTCACGAGGATGCTGCCGGGCCGGTTGAACCCGCGATACGAGTACGGCTGGCCGTTCGACAGCGTTCCTGAATTCACCGTCCCCTGATCGAACACGCAGTGCGCCCAGACGATGCCGCGCTCGGCGTCGACGAGCGGATACCGGCGGCCGTGGACGTTCTGCACGACGAAGTAGTAGCCCATCTTGAACGCGCTCAGGCAGTCCATCCCGAACGGGCCCGGCGTGTTCGGCACGTTCGTCGTCGGCGATCCGTTCTCGATGCGGTGGCAGTCGGGCGTGAACGGATACGTGCCGGTGCCGTTGACGCCGCGGCCGTCGTTCTTCTGCACGCCCGAGAAGTAGGCGTCGGCGATTGAAATCATCTGCTGGCGCGGCAGCCGCTTGTCCGGCGGGACCGTGCGCATCCAGATCGGATCCGGCAGGCCCTGGTCGTCGACGGCGTCGATGTTGTTCGGACCGCCGCCGCCGGGCTTGAAGAGCACGGCCTCGGCTTCCGTAATCCGTCCAAGCTCAATCCGCAGCCGCAGCGACATCAGCAGCCGCGCATCCGCCTCCCACATCGTCCCCATCATCGCGACCTGGCCGGCGTCGGGGTCGGCGAAGATGTGGCGGTAGCTGCCGACGGCCTGCGCCGTCTTCCAGAAGCCGTCGCCGATCTCGAGCTGCTGCGCGTTCTCGGTGTACTTGATGTCCTTGCTGAACGGCGCCAGCTTCGGATCGTGTTTGACGTTGGCGCGCAGATACTCATCGAGCACGTTCTCGAGACACGCGCGATTGCAGTTCAGCGGAATCGGTCCGGTGGATGCGTGGACGGAGACGACGAGCGTCACCGCGATCGCGGCGGCAGCGGCCAGAAACGGGAAACGAAGGGCGCGCATTTACTTCTTCTCCGGCAGGGCAAAGACGTAGAGCGCGTTTCCGGTTGCCGGCGAGTGGATGTCGGGCGCGATCGTCGCCGGCACGAGACGCGGGCTGCCGCCGCCGTTGCCGGTCGTCACCGCGACGTACTGCCGTCCGTCGATGCTGAACGTGACCGGGAATCCCTGGACCGACGTGCCGAGACGCGTCTCCCACAGGATCTTGCCGGTCTTCGCGTCGAACGCGCGGAACATGCGGTTCAGGTCGCCGACGAAGACGACGCCGCCGGCCGTGGAGATCGCGGCCGTCATGAACGGCGCGCGCTGCTGGTACGACCAGTTTTCTTTCAGCGTGCGGATGTCGAAGGCGCCGAGCTTGCCGACGTTGCCGTCGCTGCCGGGCATCTCGTAGAAGCGCCGTCCCGCGCCGCCGGCGTTGCCGCCGCCTTCCTTCTGCTCCACTTTCTGCGCCGCCATCTCGAGGCAGCTCTGGCTGAGCGGAATCACGAGCTGGTTGTTCGGCTGGTTGTACGTGGACGCCGGCCAGTTGTGCCCGCCTTCGGTGCTCGGGCAGCCCTGCACCCACTCGCCGAATTTCTGCTCGAGGATGTCGGCGCGATACGTCGGACGTCCGGTCTTCGGATCGAAGCTCTCCCAGACGTTCTGGAAGACGGTCTCCTTGTGGCCGAGATACTTGCCGGTCTTGCGATCGAGCTTCCACAGCACGCCGTCCTTGCCGACCGTGAACAGCAGGTTCTGGTTGTTGTCGTCGACGAGCACACGCTCGAAGACGATGTCGAGGTCGAGCGTTTCGGCGGGCGCGTGCTGATAGAACCATTCGAGCTTGCCGGTGTCGACGTTCAGCGCGAGCGTCGAGCTCGTGAACAGCGCGTCGTCTTTGATCGACATGCCGCGGCTGATCGGCATCCACGGCTTGGCCTGCGCCGTGCCCCAGAAGGTCAGGTTCGTCGCCGGATCGTAGCTGCCGGTGATCCACGACTCGCCGCCCGCGCGGAAGAGATCCGGCAACGGGCCCCACGTGTTGCCGCCGACGCCGGCGCCGGTGGCGATCGTGTTGAAGCGCCAGACTTCCTGGCCGGTCTTCGCGTCGTAGGCGCTGATGAAGCACTTCTCTTCGCGGTACATCTGACAGCCGCCGAGGCCCTGGATCACTTTGCCGTTCGCGACCATCGGGCCGCTGCTCGTGCTGTAGTTGCCTTTCGTGCGGTCGCCGATCGTCGTGTCCCAGACGCTTTTGCCGGTGCGCGCGTCGAAGGCCCTGAGGTGCGCGTCGCTCGTCGCGAGGTAGATCTTGTCCTCGTAGATCGTGATGCCGCGCATCGCCGCGGCCTGCGCGTTGCTGCCGTAGCGGTTCTCCCAGATCAGCTCGCCGGTCTTGCCGTCGATCGCCTGCAGGATGTTGCCGGGGTTGTTGAGATAGATGACGCCGTTGTGGACGATCGGCGCCGGCTGGTTCGCGCCGCCTTCGTTCATCGCCCACGTCCACTGGAGCTGCAGGTTCTGGACGTTGCCGGCGGTGATCTGATTCAGCGGGCTGAAGTCGGTGGCGTGATAGTCGCGCCGGATCATCAGCCAGTCGCCGGGATCCGGATTGCGGCGCATCGCTTCGGTGACCGGGACGAAGTTCTTCACCTCGCCTTCGACGGTGATGCCGACCGGCGGCGCGGCTCCGCGTCCACGTCCACCACCTGCGGCCTGGCCTGCCGGCGCTGCGCCACGGCCCGCCGCCTGCTGCGGCGCTGCGGCCGGGGCCTGACCGCTCGCGATCGTGCCGATCGCGACGTCGCTCGGCGCGAACGGCTGATTTCCCGCGGCGGCGCCGTTCTGCTGAAGGATGAACGCCGCGACGCTCTGATATTCCTCCGTGCTGAGCGCCCCCGGCCGCGTCGGCGGCATCGTCAGCTGCATGAACGACATCAGCTCGCGCGGCGAGCGGCGCCCCCACGACGCGATGAAGTCCGCGCCGGCGAGCGGCGCGGCGTCGCCCGCGCCCTTGAGATCGGGAAGGTGGCAGCCGGCGCATTCGCGCTGGTACACCGCGCGTCCCTGCGCGGCCTGCGCCGCGGTGTAGCTGCCCTGCGGCGCCTGGCCGGCCACGAGCGTGAAACCAGCCGTGACAATGAGCGCGCCGGCGATTGCGAGTTGGCGTTGGAACATGTTTGCCTCGTCCGTAGCGTCCGCCTTCAGGCGGACGATCCTCATTTGAGTATCCAGCCCCACAAATTGCCCTCGGGCGCCTTCTCGCTCGCAACCTCTATATATAGATGTCCGTCGCGCAGGGCCTTGAGCTGTGCGTCGGTGAGGTTGATCGCGCCGGAGACAGTGCCTTTCGTCGACTTCGTCACTTCGAGCACACCGATCGACTCGCCCCGCACGCCGCGGGCGCGTCCGCTGTGGACCGCCGCCGCCGTCGCCGGCGACTTGAGGCCGTCGAACGCGGCGTCGACCGTCAGCTTGTTGCCGGCCAGCGTCGCCGTGCCGGTCCCGGCGCCCGCGACGTTGTTCCGCATCCCCGCGTCCATCGGCACGGTCGTCAGGCGAATCTTGAAGCGCTCAGTGGACTGCGCCGTGCCGGACGCGGCGAACGCCAGCAGTCCGATGCACGCCGCCAGCAGAATGTAGGATCTGCGCATGAACGCGCATTCTACACGGCAGGCCTGAAGGCCTGCACTACTATTGGGCATGCTTCCTTTCACTGACGTTGTAGCGACCGAGGCCGAGCTTCGCGCGATTGTGCCGGGCACGCCGAGCGAGCGGGCTCAATTGAAGGATCGCAAGGGCCTGGACGCGGAGTCGCGCCGGTTCATCGGCCTCTCGCCCTTCCTGCTGATCTCGACGGCCGGCGCCGACGGCACCTGCGACGTCTCGCCGAAGGGCGACGCGCCGGGCTTCGTCCGCGTGCTGGACGACGCGCGGCTCGTGATTCCGGAGCGGAACGGCAACAAGCGATTCGACAGCCTCAAGAACCTGCTGACGAATCCGCACATCGGCGTGCTTTTCGTCGTGCCCGGCAGCGACTACACGCTGCGCGTGAACGGCCGCGCGTGGATCACGCACGACCAGTCGCTGCTCAACTCGCTCGTTGCCGAAGGCGTGACGCCGAAGCTCGCCGTCGGCGTCGAAGTCGAGCAGGCGTACTTCCATTGCGTGAAGTCGTTCCGGCGGTCGAAGCTCTGGTTGAAGGACTCGTGGCCGTCAGCCGACGCGCTGCCGTCCTACGCGTGCACGGTGTTCAATCAGATCAAACCGGCGACGGGCACCGTCGAGGAATGGGAGCAGCGGGTTCGCGAGAGCGATGCGAAGTTATACGCCTAGGCAGGCCTGAAGGCCTGCACTACTTGCGCTTTGCGCGTTCCTGATCCCGGATCCGCTTCAACACCGGCAGGTCGTGATCTTCCTCGTGACAGGCCGCTTCGAACAACTCACCAGGAATCCGCCTGAGCGG
>DATNBT010000335.1:0-7070 GCA_035571855.1 Vicinamibacterales bacterium | reverse complement strand
TGAGTGTTCTGCCCATCGCGGGAATTCCCACAGTGCGGAAGTGGCGGAACGGCAGACGCGCTAGCCTCAGGAGCTAGTTGCCGCAAGGCAGTCGGGGTTCAAATCCCCGCTTCCGCACCACCTTACACGTCTCGAACCGCGGCGACGCTCGCCCGTTTCCACAGACCGACGCCGAGCGCTCCAGGTCCTGCTTCGCGATCTCGTGACGGCGACCGTCGTTTGCGTCATAAAGAAGCCGCAGTGAAGTGATAAGATGCGCGGCCAAAGGAGAGCCGCTCATGAGGAAGCTCGTTCCGCACATGGCCGCGCTGGCGATTGCGCTCGCCGCAGGTTCGTACATGGTGTTCGCCCAGCAGCCGGGGCGCGGCGGTCCGCCGCAGCCGATGTCGTTCTTCATCACGAGCGCGCCGAAAGGCGACGGCGCCAACTACGGCGGCCTCGCCGGCGCCGACGCGTACTGCACGCAGCTGGCGACCGCGGCCGGCCGCGGCGGCGTGACCTGGCACGCGTACCTGAGCACGCAGGGACCGAACGCCGTCAACGCGCGCGACCGGATCGGCAACGGCCCGTGGTACAACTCGCGCGGACAGCTCGTCGGCCGCGGCGTCGCGCAGTTGCACGGCGACGACCTCAACGACGCTCGGCTCGGCAACGCGCTCGGCAAGCAGCTCTCGCTGACCGAAAAACAGGGCATCGTCAACGGCGTCGGCGACATGCCGAACCAGCACGACATCCTCACGGGCAGCCAGCCTGACGGCCGCGCGTACACCGACGGCATGGACCACACTTGTAACAACTACACGAGCAACGGCATGGGCACGGTCCAGCTCGGCCATGCCGACAAGCAGGGCGGCGGCAACGGATCGTGGAACTCGTCGCACGCGAGCCGCGGGTGCAGCCAGGAAAACCTCGTCAGCACCGGCGGCGCGGGACTGCTCTACTGTTTCGCGGTGAACTAGAAAATCAGGACGGGGGCCGTTCGGCCCCCGTTTTCGCCCTTTCGCGCCCCTTTTATTGACGTTCCTTCAGGGGTGCATTACGGTATTTCGACAAATGCAGACCGCGACCACCAGCCCCGTGCGCACCACCGATGCGCCCGTTCGCGGCGCGAGAATCGTTCTCACGGCGCCGCTCACCGAGATCATTGACCACGCCGGCTACTTCATTCAGATGAGCATGGCGTCGCTGCCGATGTGGCTGGAGGGCATTCTCAACAAGAAGTACCCGACCTGGCGGAACGTCGAATACAACGCCGACGGTTCCGCGCGCTACATGCCGGCCGGGACGCGCGTGCTCGAGGCCTCGCTGCTCCGCCATTATCCGGCGGGCGACATCGCGTGCTGCTATCCGGCGGATCTGGAGAAGTTCGTCGGGCCGGACACGAGAGTCGTCGCGGTCTCGACGCACAATCCGCTCGGCGTGACGTTCGCCGCGGGTGTCTACACGTCGATTTTCGGATCGACGAGCCATCCCATCAACTCGCACTACGCGCTCGAGCTGTTCGAGGCGATCAAGACGAACCCGCATCGCAAGGGCTTCAAGGTGCTCGTCGGCGGCTCCGGCGGCTGGCAGATCACGCAGACCAATTCCTGGGAGCGGCTGAGCGTCGACTGCGTCGTCGAAGGACGCGCCGAGTCGGCCGACGTGAAGAAGCTTTTCGACAAGGCGCTGGCCGGCGAGGAGCTGCCGAAACAGGTCGACGTCGCGCATCCCAAGGATCGCAACGAGTTCCTGTTCCCGGACAAGCGCACGACGTTCGGCGTCGTCGAGATGACGACCGGCTGCGGCCGGCGCTGCCAGTTCTGCGTGCCCGATCTGAACCCGCAGATCGACATGCCGAAGGACAAGATGATGGACGCCGTGCGCGCGAACGTGCGCGACGGCAACAAGCAGATCTCGCTGGCCACCGAAGACATGTTCATCTGGGGCCAGGTCCACACGGACACGCCGTTCTATTTCCCGAACCGCGAGGCGCTCGTCGATCTCTATAAGTCGGTCTGCGACACGCCGGGCGTCGAGCAGCACGTCCTCAGCCATTCGACGATCGCGCCCGCCGTGGTCGACCCGATCATGATCGAGCAGATCACGAAGGTCTGCATCGACAAGAGCCCGATCCACGTGCCGATGCTGAGCTCGCACCCCAAGGGCAAGGTGCTGGTGCCGCTCGTGGGCCTCGAGACCGGCTCGGTGCGCATGGCGAAGCAGATCATGCCGAGCAAGGGCGTGCCGTTCCCGATCGAAGAGTGGCAGAGCGTGTTCATCCGCGGCCTCGAGGTGATGAACAGGAACAACTGGTTCCCCGCCGCCACCCTCATCGTCGGCAACCCCGGCGAGACCGACGAGGACGTGATGGCGACGCTCGATCTGATTTACGAAGTCGAGCGCCGCGGCCTCTTCGCGTTCTTCATCCCGTCCATCTTCACGCCGCTCCACGACACGCGCATGGAGGACAAGAAGGGCGTGACCGAGACGCGCCAGCTGACGCCGCTTCAGTGGCAGCTGATGATGAAGTGCTGGAAGATGAACCTGCGGCCCGGTCAGGCGAGCTGGTGGGCGCCGACCGCGTGGCGCGTCGGGTCAATCGGCCTGTGGATGTGGAAGCTGCGCAAGCTGAACGGCAAAGGCTTCACGTGGCCGCTGCTGATGTTCGCCAGCGCGATGCCCGAATGGCTGATGGACAAGATGGGCAAGATCTACGTCGGCAGGCCCATCACCGTGAAGACTCGGAAGGAACTGCTCGCGACCATCAAGCCGCATCAGCTGCGGTACCTGCGCGCCGACTGCGGCGATCTCCCGGACGACATGCCCCCGGCAATGCCGTCCGAGAAGCCGCGCCCGGTTATTTCTTTGGTGCCGGCTTCGGTGTAGCCGCGCCCGGCGGCGTGGCCACCTTCGCGGGCGGCTGCGGCGTCGGCGTGTGGAACTGATACTTCCCCGCGTACTTCTGCTCGATCGCCGCACGGATCTGCGTCACCGACGCGCCCGACGAATACATCTGCATCGACTGCTGCGCGACGTCGATGCACACCTCGCAGGCGCTGCCGTGCGGCTCCCACGCAATCACATCGCCGTTGGCGGCGCGCTGCTTCACGAAGCAGTCGTCGTTGCCCTTGTGGCCCATGTGGTCGCATCCGCAGAAGCACGGGATGTACGACAGCACTTCCGGATGTTCGGCGGCGAACTGGAACACCTGCGTGACGACCTGCGGCGGCCGAACCATGGGGTCGCGCGGGCCGAACGGCAGCGGCGGGAAGTTCGCCTGCTTGTGCGGACCGAATTTCGCGGTCAGTGACTGCTGCTGCGCGGCGGTGGCCGACGCCGAGACGTTCCAGAGACCGGCGGCCACGGCGGTGCCGAGCACGAGAGCGATTACGAATGCTTTCTTCATGGGGGATATCTTACCGCGGCCCGGACGGACCGCTCTACCCTGCTAGTTCAGCTGCTGGCGGCGGGCCTGGACGAGCGAACGGGCGACGTCGACGAGATCCTCGAGCCACAGCGGCTTGAATTTCACATCCGCGCCGAGATCCTTCAGTTCGCGGATGACCGAGTCGTCCAGGCACTGATCGCCGGTGACGATGACGACCGGCGTACGGCGGTGCGGTTCGGCGGCGCGGAGGCGGTACAGCAGCCCGAGGCCGTTGATGAACGGCATCCGCAGGTCGAGGATGATGGCGTCGGGATGCCCCACTTCGACTTCGCGCAGCCCGGATTCCGCCGTCGCGGCCGTCCGGACGTCGTAGCCTTCCATCTTCAGAATGTGCGCAAATGTCTGCGTCGTCGACAGGTCGTCGTCCACGATCAGCAGGCGCGGAGCCTCGTTCGTCATCGGGTGAATTGCTCTAAGCTATTCGCAATTGTAGTGCCGGTTCGAACTCCCCGGTGCTGCACACTTTAGCAGCCACGGTGTCTTCTTTTGCGAAACGCTGCATACATCTTTTGACAGCCATATTAGCGCGGCCAATCGGTGTACGGGCGGCATTGTGGTGCGTTTGCGCCCTCGTTGCAAGCTCGGCCGCGGCGCAGCCGCCGAGGCCGGATTTCCGGTGGGCCGGTGACGCCGAAGGCGGCGCGCCGTTTGTCGAAGCCGATCCCGCGCGCCCGGACGCCGTCTCGGGATTCGACGTGGAGATCGCGGCGCTGCTCGCACGCGGGCTGCATCGCGCGCCGCGCTTCGTGCAGATCACGTTCACCTCGATCGATCAGTCGATCGCGCGCGGCGACGCCGAGATCGGCCTGAGCGGCATCGAAGACACGCCTCCGCGGCGCGCCGTCCTCTCCACGACGGTTCCGTACTACGAGTTCCGCGAGGTGCTGAGCGTCAGGACCGCCGACGCCTCGCGATTCCGGACGCTGGAGGATCTGCGCGGGCACAAGGTCGCGACGCTGACCGGGACGATCGCCTACGACATCCTGCTTCGCGCCGAACGCGATCACGGCATCGAGGCGCTCCCCTACGAAGACGACGTGCATCCGTACACGGACCTGGTGATCGGCCGCGTGGACGCCGTGCTGCTCGACAACGTCCTCGCCGAACGGCGCCGCCGCTTCGTCACCGGGTTCACGATTCAACCGGACACGATTGCCGTCGGCCACTACGTCGGCGTCCTCTCGGCCGCAAACGCGCCGCTGCGCGACGCCTGCAACGAGATCCTCCGGACGGCGATGCGGGACGGCACACTCGAAACGATCTTCCGGCGATGGAATGTCTGGAATAGTGACCAGCCCAGGCTGTACGCGCGGGTCATCGCCGGCGAACCTGTCGCGCCCGTCGTCGGACTCGACGCGTCGAGCAGTTCGGCGACGCTGCCGGCGTTCGAGGCCACGCGACGCTACCTGCCGTCGCTGCTGCGCGCCTCCGTGGTCACGATCGTGCTCTCCTGCCTCTCGATGGCGCTCGCGGTCGCGCTCGGCATGCTGATCGCGACGGGGCGCGTCTACGGCGCGGCGCCGGTTCGTGCGGCGCTCCAGGCGTACGTGGAGCTGATGCGCGGGACGCCGATCCTCCTCCAGCTGTTCGTCCTCTATTACGGGATCGCCGCGGCGATTCGGCTCCCCGCGTTCGCGGCCGCCTTTCTCGGCCTCGCTTTGAACTACGCCGCGTACGAGAGCGAGATCTACCGCTCGGCGCTGCAGGCGATTCCCGCCGGACAGCTCGAGGCCGGGCGGACGCTCGGCCTCAGCGGCCGGCAGGTGCTCATGCTCATTCGCGGACCGCAGGCGTTCCGGCTCGCGCTCGCGCCGATGACGAACGACTTCATCGCGCTGCTCAAGGACTCGTCGCTCGTCTCGGTGCTGACGGTGATGGAGCTGACGAAACAGACGCAGATCTTCGCGACGAATCTCGGAAGCTGGGTGATCCCCGGCACGTTGTGCGCGGCGCTGTATCTCGCGATGTCGCTGCCGCTCGCCGCGCTCGCCTCGCGCCTCGAGCGGCGCTGGAAGGCGGGCACGGCATGACCGCTCCATTCGCGCTCGACGTGCGAGGTCTGGTCCTGCGTCGCGGCAGCGCGAAGGCGTCAGCCGAGCGGCGCGAAATCCTGCGCGATGTCAGCTTCACCGCCGATCGCGGCGACATCGTCGTCATCACCGGGCCGTCGGGTTCGGGCAAGACGACGATTCTTCGGGCGATTGCGGGACTCGACGTGCCCGACGCGGGCCGCATCGCCGTCGAAGGCGGCAGGGCCGGGATGGTGTTCCAGTTCCATTGCCTCTTCGAACATCTGTCGGCGCTCGACAACGTCTGCCTCGCGCCGGTGCACGCGCACGGCGTCAGCCGGGCCGACGCGGTCCGGCGGGCGCACGAACTGCTCGCCGCCTTCGGCGTGGATCACCGCGCGTCGGCGCTGCCGCGCGAACTGTCGGGCGGCGAAGCGCAGCGCGTCGCCATCGCGCGCGCCCTCGCCGTCGATCCGCACGTGCTGCTGCTCGACGAGCCGACGGCGTCGCTCGACGCGAACCGCCGGGCCGAACTCGGCGCGCTGCTCGTCGGCCTCGCGCGCCAGGGACGCACGCTGGTGATCGCCACGCACGACGAAGACTTCACGCGCGCGTTCGCTTCGCGGACGTACCGCCTGGCAGACGGGATGCTCCGGTAGCCGCAGGGGCCTTCAGGCCGGCTATTTCAGCGCGTCGACGACGGCCTGCGCGATCAATTCGTATCCGCGTTCGTCGGTGTGCCAGTTGTCGGCCTGCATGTAGAGACGGCCGAACGACTCGATCGGCAGGTACATCGGACCGCCGTCGGGTTGCGCGACGACCTGCACTTCCCGCACGTGAGGCAGATCGAGTCCTTCCCACTGCCCGCGGCCGCCGCTGTTCGTGTACACGTACCGGACGCGCGTGCCCGCCGGCAGCGTCGCGCGATACGTCCACACGTGGTCGGCTCCATGCTCATCCCCATCGGCGCCATCGTCATGCATCGCGAGCGTGTTGGGGGCGAAGTTGCCGAGCGCCGGGTGATTGCCGACGATCGACAGGGCGCGCGGCACCGGATAGCCGTTGTCGTACACGCGGAAGACGACGGACACGTCGCCGCGCGGCGCGATCGCCGACGGACCGGACGGCGATGCGGGCGCGAGGTGGAACCGATCCTCGAGCGATCGCTCGATGTTCTGCTTCTCGTCCGCGATCATCTGCAGGCTGTCGACGAGCGGCACGTGCTCGATGGCCGACACGCTGCGGAGCGCCGCGCGGTACGGACTGCCCTCCCAGAGCTCGTTGTCGAGGAGGACGACGCGGCGCACGCCGTGGTCGCGCGCGAGCTGAATCATCAGGTGCAGGTTGTCCTGATAATCGCGCGGCGACACGCGCGTCCACGCTTCGATCTCGTCGTAGTTCACGGTCGCGTTGCTCTTGCCCTGATCCGCTTTCGCGTCGGCTTTCAGGAACTCGCCCATGTTCTTCGGGCGAAACCGGACGGCGAGCGCGGCGTACTTCAGCAGCGCGATCAGCTCGCTGTGCGACGTGACGGCTTTCACGCGATCGCGCCAGTGAATCTCGCCCGGCTTCACGACGTCCTTGTCGCGGTAGCCGGCGACGTCGGAGTCGTTCATCCCGAAGCCGATGAC
>DATNBT010000334.1:0-8577 GCA_035571855.1 Vicinamibacterales bacterium | reverse complement strand
GTCAGCGCGAGGCGCGCCAGCCGGCGGCGCCCGCGTACTCGGTGCGCGCGACTTCGCTGTACGGGACCGGGCTGACGATGGCGCGCATCTCGATCTGGTCGTGGCGCTCGACGGCGGGTTTGCGCGTGCCGCCGTGCTCTTCGCCCCAGACGAACGTGACCTCGCTGCCGATCTCCGCCTCCTGGGCGTTCAGGATCGCGAGCGTGAGCATCTGGCCTTCGTTCGCGCTGTAGCCGACCCAGGTCGAGACGCCGATCGTGCGGCCGTTCTTCGTCACCTTGTCGTAGGGATGCATCGAATAGACCGCCGACGGCCACTCGACGAACTTCGCGCGATGCTCCTTGCGGAACTGGCTCCCGATCGCCCGCATCACGTCGTCGGTGTTGAGCGCGAGCGTGACCTTCTTGCGGTGCGGTCCCTTCGCGCGCTTCTCGAGGGCCTCGCGGCCGATGAAGTCGTGGTCGAACTTCACGTGCGGGCCGTAGCCGAGATCCCACGGCGTCAGGTAGTAGTCTTCGATGTCGGCTGAATTGAAGCTGCCGCCGATCGACGCCCGCGCTTCGTAGCAGTCCGCGGGCAGCCACTGGCGGTACGACTTCATCTTCTCGCCGGTGTACACGGCCGGCAGCGGAGAGGGAATCCAGCCGGATTCGAGCGTGTTGGCGGAGTACGCGCGGCCGCCGACCAGCCGCAGCCCGAACTCTTCGCCGGCCTTGACGATCGCGTCCCTGACGGCGTCGCCGTCGGCGTACGGGCCGAAGACTTCGAACCCCGGCTGTCCGGCCATGCCGTGCCGCAGCGTGCGGACTTTCTTGCCGGCGATCGAGATGTGGCCCATGTTGAAGAACTTCAGCTCCGGCGGCTTGCCGCCGAGCACCTTCTCCATGACCTTCATCGCGTTCGGTCCCTGGATCTGGAAGCGGTACGACTTGCGGTTGAAAGGATCCGGACGCGCGGCCGACCGCTCGTCGAGCTCGACCCGCACGTCGTAGCCGCCGGTGGCGGCATGGAAGCGGATCCAGTTGAGGACCGGGATCCGGCCCACGAGATTGAAACTGTCCGGCGCCAGATAAAAGAGGATGACGTCGCCGATGACGTAGCCGTCGTAGCTGCACGGCACGAACTGCTTCGCCTTGTCGACCGTGAATCCCGCGACGCTGTTGACGCCGAGATACGAGAGGAGCTTCAGCGCGTCGGGCCCTTCGACCAGCAGATCGGCCATGTGGTACGACTGGTTGAACAGGACGGCGGTTTTCTGCCACGCCTGCACTTCGTCGCGCCAGTTCGTATATTCCGGCGGCACGCCCGGGTACACGTTCGGACCGGTCTGGAGGTTGCGGAGCAGCCGGACGGGATCTCCCGCGGCCTGGATTACCTCGTCGAGGTTTCGCGGTGCGGACATCCGGTTATCATATCAATCTTTCGCCAGCATCCGGATCATGCCGTCCTGCCGCGACGTGACGAAGATCTCGCCGTCGCGGCTTCGACCGAGATGCAGATCGGCGCGCGTGGCGGCGGCGCCGTTGGTTTTTTCAATCAGGTCGCGCAACGTCACGTACTGCTTCACGCCGTTCGGCCCCTTCACGTACAGCTGAATCTCCTCGACCGGCGCCGTCGTCTCGGGAATCCCGTCGTCGGCCTTCTTCATCGCGGCGACGTCGGACGCGAACAGCCGCCCGCGCTGGATGTCGCCGAAGATGAATTTGCCTTTCAGCTGCGGGATGGCGCCGTGATACGTGAAGCCGCCGCTGATCGCCTGGCCGTCGTTGTGGTCGTAGATCGCCACCGGATACGTGAAGCCGTCTTTCTCGCGTCCCTTCAGGATCGACTCGGGCAGCGCGAAGATCTGATCGAGCGTGCCGCCGTGCATGCGTCCGTTGTCCCAGTAGCCTTCGCGTTTCATCCACCCGTAGTTCGCGCCGTTGTGGACGATGTTGACCTCTTCGATGTTGCTCATGCCGATGTCCATCGCGAACATCGTGCCGTCGTTGAGATCCCAGGAGAGCCGGTGCGCGTTGCGGAAGCCGTACGCGTAGATCTCGCCGAGCGTCTTCGGATCGCCGTCGGCCGCGAACCTGTTCGCCATCGGGATGGTGTAGTCGCCGAGGCCCTTCTCGCCGTGCGTCACCGACGGGCTGCGCGGATCGACGCGGAGAATCGCCGTGATGATCGAATCGAGCCGCTGCGTCTGCGTCGGGTCGTTCGCGTGCGGCCCGCCGCCGTTGCTGAAGCCGTGATCGGTGCCGCCGATGTAGAGCAGGCCGTAGTCCGGCGAACCCGGCTTCGCCGTCGGATTGAATTCCACGGCGCCCGGCGGATGCGTGAGGTTCTGGACGACGTGCGAGTCGCGGTAGATCTCGCGTCGCGTGCCGTCGAACGTGTCCGCCGACGGGTTCGTCGTGTGCCACTCCGTCACGATCGTCTCGTAGGTGACGTCCCTGATCGTGTAGCCGGGCGGGATGAAGTTCGGCACCGCGGGATTCCCCGGGCCCCGTTCGCTGTGAATCGTGTAGAGCAGCCCGTTCGCCGCGAACTCGGGGTGGAACGTGAAGCCGATGAACCCGCTCTCGAGCCGGTTGTAGACCGCAAGGGGGAACGCCTTCGCGACGTCGAGGTAGACATGCGGCTGGTTGTTGCGATCGATCCGGTAGAGGAAGCCGCGCGAGTCGTTCGCGAAGCGCCGGCCGTCGGGCAGGTCGCGCACGTAGCTGACGCGGGCCCAGCCCGAGGGGTTGACGTCCTGGTCGAGCGGCCGCAGGTCACGGGTCTTGGGGAGCCGGACGAGGTCCTCGATGCGGACCGTGAGCCCACGCTTTTCGACGTTGGGCAGCGGGTCGGCGACCTGCGCCGACACGACGGCGACGGCGACAACGGCGGCGAACGCAGTAATAATGTGGCGGCTCATAGCAGGGGAGTATACGCATGTCCCGACGCCGCGTCGCCGTCCTCGTCGCTGTCGCGTTTCTCGCCGGTCTCGGCGTGTCCCGCGTCATTCCAACCGCGTCGGCGCAGGGAGCGCTGACCGAGTTGAAGCGGGTCGACCTGGGATCCTGGTGCCCGGGAAAGGAGGCCGTGATTTCCATCGAGCAAATCGCGCCCCAGCACCAGTCGAAGCATTTCCACCCTGCGTATTCGTTCGCGTGGATGATCGAAGGCTCGCAGCGGCGATTCGTCGACGGGAAGGCGCCCGAGACGTTTCAGAAGGGCGACGTGACGCAGGAGAATCCGAACGAAGTGTCGGAGTCGGACATCCTGACGCCCACCAGGGTCCTGTTGTTCAGGATTCTCGAAAAGGGGCAGCCGCCGACGACACGGGTGCGGTAGCGTCCGCCTTCAGACGGACTCGTCCGACTCGCGCCGCCGCCGGCCCGCCATCTCCATCCCGACTTCCAGCAGCTCCGAGCGTGAAAGGACGCGCGCGGCCGTGGGGAAGACTTCGTTGTCTTCAGCCGTGATGTGCTCGCGATAGATCGCCTGCAGCACGCCGAGGCGATCCCGCAGTTCCTGCATCTCCTGGGGCGGCAGTTCTTCGAGCGCGAGACGGCGGCGCCAGAGCTCGTCGATGGCGCGATGGTGCAGGTCGGCGATCTCGTGATCGCGTTCGAGCCGCTCCAGCACCTCGAGGGCCTTCCTGGCGTCCGGATGGTCGGACTGGCGTAGCCGGGGGAACAGGCTTCGCTCTTCGTCCGCGGTGTGCCGCGGCGCGGCGTTCTCGAAGTAGGCAAGCGCGTCCTGAATCTCCAGCTTCTGTTCCCGCGTCAGCGAGTGCGACGGCAGGCTCGCATAGGTACGTAGGACAGTCAGGAAGTGCTCGATCCGTCGGTGACAGTCGCTCAGAAGACCAAGGGGTTCATCAAAGGAATGATCGACAGGTTGCCCAATGTGCAACGCCATACCTCATTTTAGCGCGTAGGATAGCGCCATGCCTCATCCGTATGTGCCGAGAAGCCGATTCTGGATTTTCGTTGCATACGTCTACCTGCTGCGCGTGCAGATCGTCGTGGCGCTGGTGGTCTTCGGGCTGCCGATCGTCGCGCTCTGGCTCCCGATCCTCGGCACCGATGCGCTCTTCGGCAACTTCTTCGTCCTCGATCGACGCGGCGTCTTCCTGTCCACGTTCACCGCGATGCTCGTGACGTGGAGCGCCGTCCTGACCACGCGGCTCGTCCTCCTGAACGGCGCCGACCGGTTCGGCCTGAAGCAGGCGTGGACCCTCAACGATCTCAAACCCTGGGCCGCCGGCATCGCGTCGCTCATCGTCGTCGCGCCGATGATCGCCGGACAGTATTACGGCTGGCGGCATCTCTCGACACCGGCCTCGACCGCGCCGACCTCCTGGGTGCTGCTGTCGCTCGCCGGCGGCATGCTTGCGGCGTACTTCACCGTGTACGCCGCGCTCCTCCTCGCCGTGCTGGTGGCGCCGGTCGGCACGCTTGAAGCCGCGCGGACGTTTCCGTCGCCGCCGCCGCTTCGATGGCTGCTCGAAGTCATGCATCGCGAGAGCCTGCCCGGCGTTCTCGACGACCTCGTCGGCTGGGTCGCGGCGCGCCTGCGTGCCGTCGCCAGACACCTGCCTGAAGATTTCTGCGCCGGCTACATCGATCGACGTCCGGAGCTTGGCGGCAGACCGAATCCCGGCTACGAGCTGCCGTGGTCCGGGCATTTTCTCGCGCTCGCGTTCGCCGCCGTCGCCGCGCTCGTGTACTTCGGCATCGGATACATCCGCTCGTCGCACGTGGGCGAGCAGTCGATGGTGCCGGCGCTGACGTACGTCCTGCTGCTCCTGATGATCGTCAACTGGTTCGCCTCCGCCCTCACGTTTCTCTTCGATCGATTCCGCGTGCCGCTGCTGCTGATCGTCCTGCTGCTTGGCCTCGTCCTCGGCAACTACGGCCCGGATCACCAGTTCGAGACGGTCGCCGACGCGGGCACGCAGGACGTCACGCCGTCGGCCGTCGTCTTGGCGCGCGCGAGTGCCACGCCGGCGCCGATCGTGATCGTCGCCACCGCGGGCGGCGGCATTCAGGCGGCCGCGTGGACCGCGCGCGTGCTCACCGGACTGCAGGGCGACGTGCAGATCGCCCCACGGATTGCGATGGTCAGCGCCGTGTCCGGCGGCGCCGTCGGCGCGATGTTCTTTCTCGACGGATACGGCCGCTCTCCCTCCGGATCCGGTTTCGACCCGCATGCCGATCTGCTCGGCATCGTCAACAGCGCCGAAGACGACGCGCTCGACGACGTGGCCTTTTCGCTGGTCTACAACGACACGCCTCGCGCGCTGTTCGGTCTCAAGGCCGGCGACGATCTGCTGGACCGCGGGCGGGCGCTCGAACAGCACTGGGCGGTCCAGGGCAACGTGCAGGGCAATCTGTCCGACTGGCGCGAGGGCGTCGCTGACGGGTGGCGGCCGGCGGTGATCTTCAACTCGACCGTCTCCGAAACCGGCGAGCCGATGCTCTTTTCGACGACGGACCTGCCGGAGCAGGTGACGCCGGTGCAGAACGGCCACGCGCTGCTGCCGGTGCGAAAGGACTTCCGTCGCGTGTATCGGGGGCTCGACGTGCCCGTCACGACGGCCGTACGCCTCGCCTCGTCGTTTCCGTACGTGTCGCCCGCCGCGCGGGCGAATCAGGGCCCGCGTCTGGAACATCTCGTCGACGGCGGCTACTACGACAACTACGGCGTCGCGAGCGCGATCGACTGGATCGACAACGCGTACCGCAACTATCCGCAGGGCCGGCCGTTCCCGCGCGTGCTGTTCATCCTGATCAAGTCGTTTCCCAACTCCGAGCTCCAGAACGGCCGTTCCCATGCGTGGTTCTTCCAGTCGTATGCGCCGCTGCTCGCGCTGTTCAACGTCCGCACGACGACGCAGCTCGTGCGCGATCGGCTCGAGCTGCTGGCCTTGCGTGAGCGGCTCGGCACGGGCGCCGACGGCCGGCCGCTGCTGCAGTTCGCGTCGTTTCAGTTTCCGGAAAACGACGCGCCGCTGTCATGGAAGATGAACCAGAAGCAGATCGACGCGATCGACGCGCAGTGGATGAAGATCGTGAACGAAGCGGACGCCAACGGGAAGGAAGGCGACGATCTCGCTCAGGTCCGGTGCGTGCTTGCCGGCCGCTCGGCGCCGCGCAGCGCCCGCTGCGCTCAGGTCGTCGGGAAAGATCCCTGGTAGTTCCACCCGGCAATCGACGGCTCGCCGGCGTTGCCGTGCTCGACGTCGAGGACGCCGATGCCGGCGGTGTCCAGCCGCAGGCGTGCGCCTTCGCGTGCGGTGAGGCCGATCCAACGCGCCGCGAGCGCGCACAGAAAATGCGAATGCGAGAAGCACGCGACGGTGCCGTCGAGTCCGCGCAGCCGCGCGAGCAGCGCGTCGGCGCGGGCGGTGATCTGTTCTGGTGATTCGCCGCCCGGACAGCCGTCGCGGTACAGAATCCAGCTGGGTCGCGTCGCGTGGATCTGTTCCAGCGTCAGGCCTTCGTAGTCGCCGCAATCCCATTCACGCAGATCGACGTCGACGCCGGCTGCCGTCCCGAAGCCGGCAAGCGCGCATGTCTGGAGCGAGCGCTGCTGAGGACTGGTGAGGACGTGAGCGAAGGACAGCGGACGCAGCCGTTCGACGAGCGCGCGCGCCTGGTCTTTGCCGCGTTCTGTCAGCGGCAGGTCCGTCCGGCCGGTGTGGCGATGGTCGCGCGACCATTCGGTCTCACCGTGCCGGATCAGATAAATGGGGGTCACGCGCGGGTACGCACCTCGATCTGATTATCGCGCTCCCGGACGTCGAGCGTCGGCTGATTGGCGACCGCCGGTCCGTGGATGACGTGGCCGTCTTCGAGCGAGAACTCCGAGTTGTGCCACGGACAGACGACCGATCCGTCCTTCAGCGTGCCCTCCGAGAGCGGACCGCCGGCGTGCGAGCACCGGTGATTGAGCGCGCACAGCGTGCCGTGCTGGCGGACGAGGAGGACGTCCGCGTCGGCCTTCTTGGCCTGGATCATCGAGTTGGCTTTGAGCGAAGACGAGGGCGCGACGGCGGAGAACTTCTCGGGCTCGTCGCCGTCCGCGTGGTTGACGCCGACGCGCTGGTCGTAGACGAGATCGCCGCCGAGCCACGCCGATCCGAGGGCAATCCCGTAGCCGGCGATCGCGCACGTCTGTCCCGTGCTGCGCGAGCCGTTGCGGCGCAGCACATAGGCCGCGGCGTACAGCGTCGTCGCCGCGATGTTGAGCAGACCGTGCAGCAGGCCCGTGCGGCGCGAGCGGCCCGATGTCTCGGACCAGTCGGTGAGCCCGGTGACCGCCGCGCCCGCGGCTCCAACCAGGCCGACCGCGATCGCCATGTCGGCCGCCTGCTCGAGGACGGGTTCGTTGCGGGTCGCGGCCATCGCGTCGAGGACGAGCCCCGTCGTCCACGCGCCGAGAGGGAGGTCGGTGAACACTGGATGCAACGGATGACCCAGCCACACACCATGCACGGCGTCTTTGGCCATGCGGCCGGCTTTACCAGCTGAGCTGTAGACCTTCTTGATTCCATTCGCCAGGGGCTCGGCAACCGTCTCAAGTGCCGGTTGATCCGCGATCTGAATCAGCGCGCTCGTGCTTTCCATCGTCCCTCCGGTAGAGAAGACGTACTCAAGCGGTGTGCCGCGCACCTGATAGTGATGAGCTACCATGGCGGCGGTGTCCGGCCACACCCGCTCCGACGATCTCGCCGCCGCGCTGTTCCAGCTCTCCGACGCTGAAGTCTCGCGCCGCGTCGCGCTCGCGCGCGACGAGTCGTACTGGCGTGCGCTCGCGCCCGGGCGCGCGATCGGCGGCACGCCGCGCGCGCAGACCGGACAGCTGTCGTCGTCGGCGATTGACGCCGCGAGCGAGCGTCTCCGCACCAGCGGCTACTTCGAGACCGTGCCGATCCTCGCCTCAGCGTCGCTCGACGCGTGCGGGCAGATCGTCGATGCCGTGGCGGCCGAGGGATGGCCGCCGGTGTTCGCGTGGATCTACGACGAGTTATGGGAGTGTGTCCGGCTGCCGGACGTCGAGGCGATTCTGACGGCGGTGCTTGGCGGCGGCTATCACCATCTCCCGCATCCCTGGGTGCACGATGTCCCGGCGGTCGCGGGCGCGGCCGGCTGGTATCCGCACTTCGACGGCGACGGCCGTTCCGGCGTGTCCATCTGGATCGCGCTGTCCACGGCAACGGCCGCGAACGGCTGCATGCACGTCGTCCCGCGGCCGGCGACGCCGGAGTCGTTCAGAGGCCATGCCGGCTGGGGCGGCGGACGGACGATACCGGCGGCCGATGCGGTGCGTGCGCTGCACGCCTCCGTCGCGCTGCCGGTCGAGCGTGGCGCGGTGCTGGGATGGACCTTCGACGTCCTGCACTGGGGGGGCACGTGCAGCGAGACCGGCAGCCGTAAGGACGCACGGCGATCGATCTCGCTGGAATTCATCGCCGCGGATGAACCGCCCGAGCCGGACGAAGTGCCCCTGCTCGATCCGCGCGGACCGTTTCCCCCGTTCGGCGCGCGGCTTCGGTTCATCTCGCGCGCCCTGTCGATTTACGAGATGCGCGAAGCC
>DATNBT010000333.1:0-3898 GCA_035571855.1 Vicinamibacterales bacterium | reverse complement strand
CGCATCGAGCTGCGGCGCGCGGTGGCCGAGCTCGATCGCCTCGCGGACGCCGGTCCACGGCTGAGCGTTCTTGGGCGGCAGGAACCGGTTCGCGCCGGCGGTCGTGTCGGCGTACGGCACGCCGCGGAACGAGAAGACGCCCTTGTCCATGTAGCCGCGGATCTTTCCTGTCGCAATCTCGACCACCGGCCCGTTCGACGAAGTCGCGGCTCTCAGCACGCCCGATCGCGCGGCCATCACGCCCGCGGCGGCAAACGACGTCGTGGTCAGGAAATCACGGCGATTCATCGCGGCACTCCTTTGGCAAAGAGTTCGACGGTGGAGAGGTTGAACGAGCCGGCGATGCCGTGGCCGCCGCCGGGCGCGAGCGACACGAGGCCGACTTCGTCGACTTTTCCGAGGTCCGGGTTCTTCACCTCGGTCATCACGATCACCTTCTGCGGATCGAGCTTGTACCACTGCTGGCCGGTGAACGCGATTTCGACCGTCAGGAAGTCGCCGTTCGTCGTCACGGCGCGGCTGCCGACGGCCATCGTGCCGTCGGCGAGTTTGACGACGGGGTAGAGCGAGTGAATCGCGTTGGTGCGCACGATCCACCGCAGCCGCGCCAGGCCCGTGAGGTCGAGGTAATTGCGCTTGTCGCGCAGCGTGACGGCGACAGGCGAGGTCGCCAGGCCGTTCCAGAGATCGACGCGGCCTTCGTGCTCAGCCGCGCGCACCGGGGCGGAGCCGGGGCCGTACACCTTCGCTTCGAGGTTCGTGTTGGCCGTGACGCCGAACTGGAATCGCGTGTTCTCGTCGGTGGCGGCGCCCTCATGCGCCGGCACGCGCCACGATTCACTGAAGAGCAGCGCCGGCCTGCCGGCCTGGCCCGCCTGCCCGGCCTGAGCGGGGCCCGCGGCCGCGAGTGCGAGAAGGAGTCCGAACGCGAAAACCTTCATGGAAGCCTCCCTGAGAGGCGTCCACTATACTCCGCCGGCGGCTACGCGGCGGACGCGTTGTGTCCGGCGGCCATCGCCTCGAGGAGTTCGATCAGCCGTGAACTGCGCGCATCGCGGAGGATCTGATCTCCAAGCGCGCGTGCACGCTCGCGATACGACGGCTGCTTCAGCACCGCCGCCACGGCCTCGGCGATCTTCGGCGCCGCCGCGCCGGCGCCGATCCTCACGCCCGCTCCGTGGAAGACCACGCGTGCGGCGTTCTCGTTCTGATCGCGGCCCATCGGCATGCACACGAGCGGTACGCCCGCGGCGAGGCCGCGGATCACGGTGCCGTGTCCGCAGTGCGTGATCACGACGGCCGCCTCCTTCATCAGCTCGCTGTGCGGCGCCGAGGCGCAGACGTGGACGTTGGCCGGCGCGCTGAACGACGCGGTGTCGATCGAGGGGCCTGTGGTGACCACGGCGCGCACATCCAGCGTGCCGAGGGCGTCGATGACGCGTGTCAGCACGTCGGCCTGGTTCTGGAACGTGGAGCTGAAACCGACGAGCACGAGCGGCCTGCTGTCGTCTTTCCGCCACGGCGACGTCCATGGCGCGGCCCAGGCCGGATCGTCCAGCGCCGGACCGACGTACGTCAGCCCCTGCGGAGGCGACGGCGACTGGAAGTCGAACGCCGCGCTCGTGAGGACGATGTGGCGCTTGAGGGAGTGCAGCTGATCGAACGGATGCGACAGCGGGCCGAGCCCCAGCGTCCGCCGCGTCTCGTTGAACGCCGCCGTGCCTTTGCCGAACTCGCGCATCGCGATCGTCTTCACCAGCCAGTCGCGCATGCGCTCGACGAGGTTGCGCGCGGGAAGAAAGCCGGGGCCGAACGGCGGCACCCCGGGCTGCGGAAACAGGTAGACGTTCGCCGAGAGGCTCGCGCAGGGCACGCCCGCCGCTTCGGCTGCGGCCATGACGCCGAGAAGCATCTCGCTCGTCAGGATGGCGTCGGCGGGGAAGCGCGTCAGCTCGTCGAGCACGTCCTGCGCGTGGCCGAGCGACGGTCCGACGAAGATACGGTCGCGCAGGCGTCCGATCATCTGCGGCGGCGACTTCACTTCCCAATCGCGGATCGGATCCGTCGCGATGGACTTGTCGGCGCGATGCGGCGCGCGGGTCCACGACGCGAACGACGCGCCCGCGGCGGACGCTTCGTCCCGGTTGCACGGATCGCTCATGACGCGGACGTCATGGCCGCGCGCCTTCAGCCGGCGGACGACGGACAGCATCGGCGGCGTGTTGCCGCCTCCTTCCCAGTGTGCAATCAGAAAACGCGACACATCACCCTCTTTTCCCTATGACCCCGTTGACGAGCCGGAGAAACGCGGCTTCGGTCTCGTGCCGATCGAGCTTCAGGTCGCGGCGCAGCAGCTTCCACAAGTACACATCCGTCGCGGCGTAGAGCGCGGTCACCTGGCGCTCGCGCTGCGACGGCGTGAGCGGCCGGAGGTTCGGCTGGAAGACGTGCTCCAGCCATTCGCGGTGTGACCGGCGCGCGTCGGTGAGCGCGCGGTGCAGCAGCGGAAGCTGATCCTCCTGCGCGAGCGCGCGCATGTTGAGGTCGCCGATCTTCTCGTATTGATCGAGGAGCGCGTGAACGGCGGCATCCACATCGCCGGGCTCGGTCGCCGGACGATACCCGCGGAACTCCTCCTTGATCTTCCCGAACGCCGCTTCGAGCACGCCGTCGCGTGACGCGAACCGGCGCAGGATCGTGCGGACGGTGACCCCGGACTCGCGGGAGATGTCGTCGAGCGTGATGTCCGCGGTCCGCCGTGTCTTCTTCACCAGCCCCACGGCCGACTGCACGACCCGGTCGCCGTTGGCCTGCGTCTGCTGCGCCCGGAGGTCCTGGCGGTATGCGCGTGTCGCCATATCGATGTCATTTACTATGACACTAAATAGATATTCGTGTCAACGCAAGTGACATCATTGTTGGCGTACAAAGAAAAACCCCGCGCCCGGTTTCCCGGGCGCGGGGCGGGTCGTGCCTGAGGAACGTCCGGCTGACGCCGGACGTTGCGGGCTGCGGTCTAGAAGTCCACCGTCACGTTGAAGCGCACGAAGCGCGGCTGGAAGATGCCCGTCGGGGTGCCCCAGCCGGCCGCTCGCGGCGCGTTGTCCGTGTTGTAGACGTACGTCGTGTTGTACGCCGTCGCGTAGTTCGAGTTCAGCAGGTTGTAGAGGTCGAAACCCACGTCGGTGCGGGTCCTGCCGAACCGCAGAACCTTGGCGACGCGCATGTCGATCTGGTTGCGGCGCTGATCCGCGTACAGCTTGTTGGTGTCGTTGGTCGGCAGCAGCTGCAGCGTCGTCGTTCCCGTCGCCGTCGCGCCTGCCGGCAGGTGGCCGAGCGAAGCGAGGATGACGGAGTTGGGCACCTGCCAGTTCGCCGTCAACTGAATCGGCGGCTGTGAACGAACGGTGGCGCTGACGAGCACGTCGATCTTCGGGATCGTGTAGCTCGCCAGGCCGCGCACCGTGGTCTGCCACGGGTCGACGTTCCGGCAGCCGCGCGGATCCGGCCCGTTCTCGGTCTGTCCTGACAGGCCAGTGCCGGCCGCCAGGACGTTGTTCAAGGCCGTAACCGTCTGGCACGTGTCGACGACGGCGCCGCCGGTCGACGTGCCGAGCTGCAGCGTGAGGCCTTGCCGCAGGCGGGCATTCAGCGTGAAGTCGACGCCGTTCCAGTGGCTGTCGCGCTCGGGACCGTAGAACGTCTCCGGACGCAGAATCGACTGCCCTGTGACGTTAGCAGCCGCCTTCACAGCGTAGTAGGTGATCGGCTGGCCGGCATTCGGCAGACGCGGATCGTTCGGCGCCGTCAGCGTATACGTCTCATACGCCGTCGCCGCGTTGCGACCCAGGTCGTCGGTGACGAAGAAGCCATGGAACGTGCGGTGCGTATAGCTCAG
>DATNBT010000332.1:0-2130 GCA_035571855.1 Vicinamibacterales bacterium | reverse complement strand
TCGCCGTCTTCCACAGCCCGGTGCCCGGCCGCACGGCGACGGAATTCTCCGTCTGGCGGAAGCCGATCATCAACGGCGCCGCCGCCGGATCGTGCTTCACGACGGCGTTCAGGTACGCGTCGAGCGTCGACTTCAGGCACGCACGATCGCATGACGGCCCTGCCGCCGACGTACGTGCCACTGAGGCACAGAGCAGCGAACCAATAAGAGAGATGAGGTATTTTCCTCTGTGCCTCTGTGGCCCGTACGTGAACGTCTTCATCGCACAATCACCTTTCCACCCTTCATGACGAAGCTGACGTGCTTCAACTGCGTGATGTCGGCCAGTGGATCGCCGGGGACGGCGACGATGTCGGCGAACTTGCCCTTGTCGATCGATCCGACCGAATCGAGCACGCCGAGCGCTTCGGCGTTGACGATCGTGCCGCCCTGCAGCGCCCTCACGGGCGACAGTCCCCCGCGCGTGACGAGCATCTCGAAGTCGAGCGCCTGCGTGCCGTGCGCGTACGTCGCGCCGTCGGCGCCGCTGCCGACCATGATCCTCACGCCCGGCGTGGCGTTCGCCGTCCGGACCGCGCCCTCGAAGATCGGAATCATCCGGAACTTCCCGCCCGTGTTCTTCCTGTCGTTGTCGTCCATGTACGGCTCGATGTAGCGCTGCAGCGTCGGGTCGTAGAAGAGCTTCTTCGCGGCAATCTGCTCCGCCTGCGCCTTCGTCAATCCGTACGCGTGCTCGACCGTGTCGCAGCCCGCGTCGATCGTCTGCTGCAGCCCGACGCCGCCGAACACATGGCAGCCGGCCTTCTTCCCCAGCGTGTGCGTCTCGTCGATCAGCGCCTGCAGCACCGGCATCGGATACGTCGTCACGTACTGCGCGTCGCCTGTCGCCGTGAACGAGTACGCGCCGCCGGGAAACAGCTTGATCCAGTCCGCGCCGCCGGCGATCTGATCGCGCACCGCCTTGCGCGCGTCCTCGGGGCTGCTGACGACGGTGCTTTCGAGCGGATTGCGATCCTTCGACGCCGCGGAATCACCGACCCAGCGGACGCCGAGCGTCGACACCTGGTAGCGCGGGCCGTCGATGCGGCCCTGGTTGATCGCATCGCGGATCGCGACGTCGCCGTAGCCGTTGCCGTGCGAGCTCATGTCGCGCGCGCTCGTGAAGCCGGCGCGCAGATCGGACTGCACGTTCTGCACGGCGATGAGCATCGAGCTCTCGGTCGTCATCTTCGCGTTGCGCGAGTTGAACATGTGCGTATGCGCGTCGATGAGGCCCGGCAGCACGTACGCCCGGCTCAGGTCGATCGTCTCCGCGCCGGCGGGAATCCTGACGCTCGACGCCGGGCCGACCTCGGTAATCCGATCGCCATGCAGCACGATCACCTGGTTGGCGAGCATCTGTCCGGACTTGCTGTCGAACAGGTGGCCGGCCTTGATCGCGATCGTCTTCGGCGCCGGAGGACAGCTGAGGATGCCGCCGTCCGCGCCGACGCACGGCGTCGGCCCCGCGCCGCGCCACGGCGCCGGCGGCGCCGCCGGTCCCTGCGCGAACGCGGAACCGGTCATGCCCAGAAGACCAAATGCCACAACGATCAATTTCTTCATCGAATCGCCTCAGTCAGGACGGGTTTGAGCATCTTCGCCAGGATGTCGTACGCGGCCGGACGCAGATGCAGCTGGTCGTTCATGAACAGCTCCACGCGCGGCGACGCATCGGAGTGTTCGAGTCCGGGATTCACGTCGACGAACTGCACGCCGGGATTTCGCTCGGCAAGCTTCCGCATCTGCGCGTTGATTGCGTCGACCACGTCGAAGCGGTCGCGCTTTTCAGGCGCGCGGATCACCGACACGAACACCACGCGTGTCCGCGGCATCGCCGTATGCACGCGGTCGACGAAGGTGTGGATTCTCTTCACGATCGGCCCCGCCGGCTCGCCCAGATCGACGTCGTTGCTGCCGCAGTAGTAGACGACCACACGCGGCTTCAGCGGCAGCACCCGAAACTCGATCAGCCGGTTCCAGTCGTCGGTGACGGCGCCGTCGAACGCGATGTTGACGACCGGCAGCGGCGCCATGTGCTGCTGCAGTTCGGTCCAGCGATGGAAGATGCTGCTGCCGACGAAGACGATG
>DATNBT010000331.1:0-3380 GCA_035571855.1 Vicinamibacterales bacterium | reverse complement strand
GACGGCTTTCTGTTCGTGATCCAGTACGTTGCGCAGAACCTCCTGCGTCAGCGGCAGCGAGATTTCCTGCCCGGTCAACGAGGCATACGCGATCAGCCTGATGAGCGACCCCTCGAGCTCGCGGATGTTCGACTTGATCTTCCCCGCGATGTAAATCGCGACGTTGTCGGGCAGCGGAACCCCTTCGGTCTCGGCCTTGCGCTTCAAGATCGCCGTCTTCGTCTCGAGGTCCGGCGCCTGGATGTCGGCGATCAGGCCCCACTCGAAGCGTGAGCGCAGCCGCTCCTCGAGCTGCGGGATCTCGTGCGGCGGGCAGTCGGAGCTGATGACGATCTGCTTCTGCGAGTCGTAGAGCGCGTTGAAGGTATGGAAGAACTCGGTCTGCGTGCCTTCCTTCCCCGCGAGGAACTGCACGTCGTCCACGAGCAGCACGTCGACGCTGCGGTACCGCTCGCGGAAATCCAGGATGCGATCGTAGCGCACCGCGTTGATCATCTCGTTCATGAACCGCTCGGACGAGATGTAGGTGAGTTTCAGCGTCTTCAGGTGCGTCGCGACGTAGTGCCCGATCGCGTGCATCAAGTGCGTCTTGCCGAGGCCCACGCCGCCGTAGATGAAGAGCGGGTTGTACGAGCGCGACGGCGCTTCGGCGACGGCGCGGCAGGCGGCGTGCGCAAACTGGTTCGACGGGCCGACGATGAAGGTGTCGAACGAATAGCGCGGGCTGAGGATGCCGAGATCGTCCGCCGCTTCGTCGACGTCCGGCTCCGCGTCCGGGATCGGCGGCGGTGCGGCGACCGGCGCCTCGGGCGCGTCGTCGGTCGCAAACTCCACGCGCGCGCCGGCGCGCTGCACTTCGGCCAGCGCTTCGTCGATCACCGCGGAATAATGTTTCGTCAACCAGTCGCGGAAGAGCACGTTGGGGACGCGAACCCGGATGCCGTTCCCGCCCTCGGCGATGAACGCCGTCGGCTTGAACCAGGTATAAAAGCTGTGCCGGTTGACCTTGGTCTCGATGCGGGTCAGGACCAAGTCCCAGATATTGCTGGCGATCATGTGCGTTCGGAGGACTTTCGCCTCAGGTGGC
Source organism: Vicinamibacterales bacterium (assembly GCA_035571855.1). GTDB lineage: Bacteria > Acidobacteriota > Vicinamibacteria > Vicinamibacterales > CAVVIG01 > DATNBT01. Next base: position 2,293 of record DATNBT010000331.1, on the reverse strand, counting down.
CGGCTCGTCCTCCGGGAGGGCGAATTGTTCAGTTAAAGATTTACAGGCTATTTACAGGGTGTTTCCGACTTTCGCCCCCCCGCTTTTCCACAATTTTTTCCACAGCTGTGGAAAACTTCGGTCAGGGGCCCCTAAATGCCCCATCCGCGACGCCGGGAAAAAGGGACTGTAACATAGCCAGTTTTCGCACCGCAATTGACACTGGAACAGTGGCTTCGCTACTATTCTTGTTTCTCCGTTCGGCCAGAATCGCCGCAGAGGTTCCGCAAAGTCATGAAGGGCAAACGCACATTTCAGCCGAATCGCCGGCGCCGCAAGAAGACCCACGGCTTCCTGGTCCGCATGGCCACGAAGAACGGGCGCCAGGTGCTGAAGCGCCGTCGCGCCAAGGGGCGCAAGCGGCTCGCCGTCACGCACTCCCGCTAGGGACGTGGCCTCCAACTCCCTGCCGGCGGCCCGGCGAATCCGCCGCCGAACCGAGTTTCAGCGCGTCTTCGACGCCGGGCGCAGGGCCCATGGCCGTTACCTGACGATCATTGCGGCGCCCGCCGAAGGCCAGCTGTCACGGCTCGGCATTGTCGCGAGCCGCAAGATCGGCGGAGCGGTGGCGCGTAATCGCGCCAAACGATTGATTCGACAGGTGTTCAGGACCGAGGTCGTTCCCGCGAGCGCCTCCGACGTGGTCGTCATCGCCAAGCAGGCGGCCGTCACGGCGGTCGCCGGGGACGTGGCGATCGACTATCGGACCACGCTGAGACGGCTGGGTCTGTCAAATTCATGACAGCGAAGCTCCTCGTCCGGCTCGTTCGCGGCTACCAGCTGCTGCTGTCCCCGCACTTTGGCGGCAGCTGCCGGTTCCTCCCGACCTGCTCCTGTTACGCCATCGAAGCGATCGACACGCACGGCGCGCTTCGCGGTTCGTGGCTGACGCTGCGCCGGCTCGGCCGCTGTCATCCACTCGGCCGTTCCGGTTTCGATCCGGTACCTTCTCCGACGTCGGGGCCCCGGCGCGGCAAGCCCGTCTCCGTATAGCGCTCATAGATGGAAAGAAGAGTCCTCATCGCCGTACTGCTGTCGTTCCTGGTGCTGTACGGATACCAGTTGATGTTCCCGGCGCCGAAGGAACCGGATCAGAAGCCGGTCCAGGCGAGCAAGACGGCGACCGCGCCGAACGCCTCGACGCCGGCGCCGGCCAATCCCACGCCGTCGGTGCAGGCCGCGACGCCGCCGGCCGAATCGACCGAGCCGCCCGCCAGCGAGGTCGTCGTCGAGAACGCCGACGTGCGCGGCGTCTTCACGACGCGCGGCGCCGCGCTCAAGAGCTGGCAGCTCAAGAAATATCGCGACGAGCAGAAGCGCCCGTACGAAGTCGTCGCCGGGCACGCGCCGTCCGACGCGCCGCTGCCGTTCACGCTGGCGGTAGACGACGCCGCGGTTGCCGCGAAGCTGGCGACGGCGCCGTTCACGATCAAGTCGCAGGGGGACACGGGCGGCACCTGGCGGGCGCAGTTCGAGTACGACGATGGCGCGGGGCTGCACGCGCAGAAGACGTTTTCGATTGCCGCGGCCAGGCCGTACGTCGTGAACGTCAGCGCCAGCGTCACGCGGGACGGACAGGCCATGCCGGTCACGATCAAGTGGGGCCCGGCGCTCGGCAGCGGCATCGTCATCAAGTCGCGGACCTATAATCCGCCGCCGCAGCCGGTGTTCTACCGCGACGGCAAGGTCACGCGCGTAGCGCCCGACAAGGTGCCGGCGCAGCCGGTGCAGGAAGGGACGTTCGGGTTTGCCGGCGTCGACGATCACTACTTCCTCGTCGCCGTCGTGAAGCCGGCCGCGCCCATCCGCCTCGATTACGCGCCGCTCACGGTCCCCGTCGACGTCGTTCCCGAGGGAGCGCACTACATCTCCTGGTCGTCGCGCTACTCGCCGCCAGCCGACGCGTCGTATTTCGTCGGACCGAAGGACTTCGACGTGCTCGCCGCGACCGATCGCGATCTCGTGCGCGCCATCGACTTCGGGATGTTCGCCTGGCTGGTGGTGCCGCTGCTGCGATCGCTCAAGTGGATCAACGGCTACGTCGGCAACTACGGCTGGTCGCTGATCATCCTCACCGTGATCATCAACCTGGTGATGTTCCCCCTGCGCCACAAGAGCGTCGTCTCGATGCGCAAGATGCAGGAGATTCAGCCGGAAGCGAAAGCGATCCAGGACCGCTACAAGAACGTCAAGGCGACCGATCCGGCGAAGCAGAAGATGAATCAGGAGCTGATGACGCTCTACCGCGAACGGG
>DATNBT010000330.1:0-7392 GCA_035571855.1 Vicinamibacterales bacterium | reverse complement strand
CTGCGACGGCGAGCCCGCGGGGTTCGCGATGTACTTCCAGACGTTCTCGACGTTCAAGGGCCTGCCGGGCATGTATCTCGAGGATCTCTACGTCCTGCCGAAGTTCCGCCGTCACGGGCTCGGGACGATGTTCCTGAAACGCCTCGCGCAGATCGCGCTCGAGCGCAACTACGGGCGCATCGAGTGGTCGGTGCTCGACTGGAACGATCTCGCGATCGGGTTCTACAGGAAGCTCGGGGCCGTGCCCATGGACGAGTGGACGGTCTTCAGGCTAAAAGGCGAAGCGATTCGAGCACTTGCTCAGCGTGACCGTCGACCTTGACGTTGTCCCAGCGCTTCGCGACTTTACCGTCCGGGCCGATGAGGTACGTGGTCCGCACGATGCCCATGAACTTGCGGCCGTAGAGCGACTTCTGCTGCCACACGCCGTACTTCTCGGCGACCTCATGTTCGGCGTCGGCGAGCAGCGGAAAGTTCAGGTCGAACTTGTCGGCGAACTTCTTCTTGCTCTTCTCATCCAGAATGCTGACGCCGAAGACGGCGGCTTTACTCTTTTTAAACCTCGGCAGGTTGTCACGAAAGTCGCATGATTCTTTCGTGCATCCCGGCGTATCGTCTTTCGGGTAAAAGTAGAGAATGACCGGCTGTCCTGCGTAATCGGACAGCTTGTGCGTGCGCCCGTTCTGATCGTTCAATGTGAATGCGGGCGCTTTCTTGCCTTCGTCTATGAGAGCCATACGACTCATTATCGCCGTTGCCGCGCTCGGCGCGACGCTGACCGCGCAGGAACCGACCTTCCGCGGCGCGACGCGGACCGTCGCCGTCTACGCGACCGTGATGGGCGCCGACCAGCGGCTCGTGCCGGATCTCCAGCGCGACGCGTTCGTCATCACCGACAACGGCCGGCGCCAGGAGCTGTCGCTCTTCGCCAGCGACACGCAGCCGATCACCGTCGTCATGCTGCTCGATCGCAGCGGCAGCATGAAAGCCAACTTCACGCTCGTGCAGCAGGCGGCCGAGCGGTTCGTCGACGTCATGCTGCCGGCGGACAAGGCGCGCATCGGCAGCTTCTCGAACCGCATCCAGGTCGACCCGCGCGACTTCACGTCCGACAAGGAAGCACTGCGGAACATCCTGCGCACCGAGCTGCAGGAGGAAGGCCCGACGCCGCTCTGGAACGCGGTCAACGTCGGCATCACCGCGCTGCTGCACCAGCAGGGACGCCGCGTGATTCTCGTCTTCACCGACGGCATGGACGAGCCGTTTCCGGGACAGTCGAACAACTCGCTGAAAGACGTGATGAAGCGCGCGGAAGAAGAAGACGTCATGGTCTACGCCATCGGACTCAGGCCGTCCGATCCGTACGCCTCGTCGAGCGGCGGCGGCTCGCCGCGCGGGGGCTTCGGACGCCGCGGGTTCGGCGGCGGACGCGGCGGATTCGGCGGCGGCATCGGCGGATTCGGCGGCGGCCGGCGCGCGCCGGCGGCCGATCACCCCGACGACGGACTGCCGAAGATCGCGGCCGCGACCGGCGGCGGGTACTTCGAGCTGACGACGACGAACGACCTGTCGGCGACGTTCGCCCGAGTGGCCGACGAACTGCATCATCAGTACGCGCTCGGATTTACACCCGATAAACTCGACGGGAAAATGCACTCGCTCGAGGTGAAGGTCACGGGTGAGGGGCGCAGCGTCCGCGCGAGAAAGAGCTATCTGGCCAGGGCAGTTTCATAGGTAAAACCGTGCAGTTTCGTGGTACGCTCCCGCGACGCCTTTGAGCGTCCCAACTACAACAAGGAGACTCGCTGTGGCCAAGAAAAAGAAGTCAGGTCGGAAACCGAATGCCGCTTTCATGAAGCCGGTGCAGCCGGACGCCACGCTGGCGGCCGTCGTCGGCTCGAAGGCGATGCCGCGGACCGAAGTGACGAAGAAGCTCTGGGCCTACATCAAGAAGAACGGCCTGCAGGACAAGAAGAACAAGCGGAACATCAACGCCGACGCGTCGCTCAAGGCGGTCTTCGGCGGCCGCGGCACCGTCAACATGTTCGAGATGACCAAGCTGGTTTCCAAGCACCTGAAGTAAACTCCGTCGCACTCCAGGCGTAATTCCCCCCTGGGAAGAGTGTTGGGTTTGTCATGACATCGCGACGGGTACTGCCTGCGCTCCTGCTGCTGTTCGTCGGCAGCGGGTGCGCAGCGCTCATCTACGAAATCGTCTGGTTCCAGCTGCTGCAGCTGGTGGTTGGCTCCTCGGCGGTCTCGCTGGGCGTGCTGCTGGGCACGTTCATGGGCGGCATGTGCCTCGGCAGCCTCGCGCTGTCGTTCTTCGTGCCGGCGCGGCAGCACCCGCTGCGCGTCTACGCCGCGCTCGAGCTCGGCATCGGCGTGATCGGCCTGCTCGCGCTCGTGGGCATGCCGCTCATCTCCAACATCTACACGGCGTGGGCCGGATCCGGCGTCGCGGGCATCATGTTCCGCGGCGTGATCGCCGGCATCTGCCTGCTGCCGCCGACGCTGCTCATGGGCGCGACGCTTCCGGCGATCTCGCGCTGGGTCGAGGCGACGCCCGAGGGCGTGTCGTGGCTCGGCTTCTTCTACGGCGGCAACATCGCCGGCGCCGTGATCGGCGCCGTCCTCGCGGGGTTCTACCTGCTGCGCGTGTTCGACGTCTCGATCGCGACGTATGTCGCCGTCGGCATCAACGTCGCGGTGGCGCTCGGCGGCCTCGCGATCGCGAGCCTGACGAGCTACAAGCCGGTCGACGCGATGGACAACGATCCCGGCGTGCGCCGCGCGTCCGGGGCCGCCGCCGTCTACATCGTCATCGCGCTCTCGGGATTCACGGCGCTCGCGGCGGAAGTCGTCTGGACGCGGCTGCTGTCGCTGCTGTTCGGCGCGACCACCTATACCTTCTCGCTGATCCTCGCCGTCTTCCTGTTCGGTCTCGGCATCGGCAGCACGATCGGATCCGCGATGTCGTCGCGCGTCGCGCGCCCGCGGCTCGCGCTCGGCTGGTGCCAGCTCGCGCTGTGCGCCTGCATGGCGTGGACGGCGTACATCATCAGCCAGTCGCTGCCGTACTGGCCGATCAATCCGTCCGCGGTCGCGAACCCGTGGATCAACTTCCAGGTCGACATCGTGCGCGCGATGTTCGCCGTGCTGCCCGCGTCGATCCTGTGGGGCGCCAGTTTCCCGCTGGCCCTCGCCGCGGTCGCCGCGCGCGGACAGGATCCGGCGAAGCTCGTCGGCGGCGTCTACGCCGCGAACACCGTCGGCGCGATCGTCGGCTCCCTCGGCGCGAGCCTGCTGTTCGTGGCGTGGATCGGCTCGCTGCACACGCAGCAGGTGCTGATCGTCGTCGCCGCGATCTCCGGCGCGATCCTGCTGCTGGCGCCGGCGACCGACGAATCGGAGACGTCGTGGCTGCCGACGGTGGCCGCGTGCGCCGCGATCATCGTCGTCGCGCTGCTCGTGCGGAACGTCCAGAAGATCCCGGACGTGATGGTCGCGTACGGCCGCTACGCGAACATGCGCGTGAACGACTCCGCGCAGTACATCTACGTCGGCGAGGGCATGACGGCCTCGGTCGCCGTGTCGAAGCTGTCGGACGGCGTGCTCAACTACCACAACGCCGGCAAAGTCCAGGCGTCGAGCGAGCCGCAGGACATGCGCCTGCAGCGCATGCTCGGCCACATGACGACGCTCATCCCGCCGGCGGCGCATCGCGTCGTCGTCATCGGCTGCGGCGCGGGCGTCACCGCCGGCGCGGTGTCGATCGATCCCGTCGTGACCAATCAGACGATCGCGGAGATCGAGCCGCTCGTGCCGAAGGTCGTCTCCGAGTACTTCGGCGAGCACAACTTCAACGTCGTCAGGAACCCGAAGGTGCACGTCCGGATCGACGACGCGAGGCATTACGTGCTGACGTCGCGCGAGAAGTTCGACGCCATCACGTCCGACCCGCTCGACCCGTGGGTGAAGGGCGCGGCGATGCTCTACACGCGCGAGTTCTTCGAGGCGGCCAAGCAGCACCTCAACCCCGGCGGCGTCGTCACGCTGTTCGTGCAGCTGTACGAAAGCAACACGGCCGCGGTGAAGAGCGAGATCGGCACGTTCTTCGAGGCGTTCCCGAACGGCATCGTCTGGGGCAACACGAACAACGGCCAGGGCTACGACCTCGTGCTGCTCGGCCAGGTCGGCGATCAGCCCATCCACATCAACGTCGACGAGATCCAGAAGCGGCTGAACCGGCCGGAGTACGCGCCGGTGGTGAAGTCGATGCGCGACATCGGGTTCTACTCGGCGGTCGACATGTTCTCGAGCTACGCGGGCCGGGCGCAGGACCTGAAGGAATGGCTGAAGGACGCGCCGATCAACCGCGACCGGAATCTCCGGCTGCAGTATCTGGCCGGCCTCGGCCTGAATCTCTACGAAAGCGGCCCGATTTACTCGGAGATCCTGCGTTATCGCAAGTTCCCCGACGATCTCTTCATCGGCCAGCCGTCCACGATCGCCGCGCTTCGCGCCGGCGTCCAGCGCGGGCTCGACTTCCGCGAATAGACTAGACAGAGGTTCAGGGTTCACGTTCAGCGTTCAGGCATGAACTGTGAACTCTGAACCCTGAACGACGATGTCGAAGATCGCCTCCAACATTCTGGACGTGATCGGCCACACGCCCATGGTGCGGATCAACCGCATCGCGCGCGGCGTCCCCGCGACCGTCCTCGCCAAGGTCGAAACGTTCAATCCCGGCAACTCGATCAAGGACCGCATGGCGGTGAAGATGATCGAGGACGCCGAGAAGCGGGGGCTGCTCAAGCCCGGCGGGACGATCATCGAGGGCACTTCTGGCAACACCGGCATGGGCCTGGCGATCGCGGCAGTGGTGAAGGGCTATCGCTGCGTCTTCACGACGACCGACAAGCAGTCGAAGGAGAAGATCGACGCGCTCAAGGCGTTCGGCGCCGAAGTGATCATCTGTCCGACCAACGTCGACCCCGAAGATCCGCGGTCGTACTACTCGGTCCGAGACCGGCTCGCGACCGAGATCCCGAACGCGTGGAAGGCGAATCAGTACGACAACCTGTCCAACACGGCGGCGCACTACGAGCAGACCGGCCCGGAGATCTGGGAGCAGACCGACGGCAAGGTCACGCACCTCGTCGTCGGCGTCGGCACGGGCGGCACGGTCACCGGCGTCGGCAGGTTCCTGAAAGAGAAGAACCCGGAGATCAAGGTCTGGGGCATCGACACCTACGGGTCGGTGTTCAAGAAGTACAAGGAGACCGGCATCTTCGACAAGCACGAGATCTATCCGTACATCACCGAAGGCATCGGCGAGGACTTCCTGCCGAAGAACGTGGACTTCTCCGTCATCGATCACTTCGAAAAGGTCACCGACAAGGACGCGGCGCTGATGACGCGGCGTCTCGCGCGCGAGGAAGGCATCTGGGCCGGCAACTCCGCCGGCTCGGCGATGGCGGGCCTGCTGCAGCTCAAGGATCGCTTCACGAAAGACGACGTGGTCGTCGTGATCTTCCACGACCACGGGTCGCGGTACCTCGGCAAGATGTTCAACGACGACTGGATGAAGGAGAAGGGCTTCATCGAGAAGCTGGGCATGACGGCGGGGGATCTCGTCGCCGACAGGCTGTCCGGCGAGCTGCTGTCGCTCGAGTGCAACGAGCCGGTGGCGCAGGCCATCCGCGTCATGGCCGAGCACGACTTCTCGCAGATTTCGATCACGCACGACAAGCGCCTCGTCGGCTCGCTCAACGAGGCGCACCTCTACGAGGAACTGGTCAAGGATCCCCTGATCAAGGGGCAGCCCGTCGAGTCGATCATGGAGCCGGCGTTCCCGTTCGTCGACTCGTCGACGCCCGTCGATCTGCTCGTGACGATGATCACGCCGCGCAACCGCGCGGTCCTCGTGCGCGATTTCAAGACCGACAAGACGTTCATCATCACGCGGTCGGATCTGATTCGAGTGCTATAAATCTGGCCAATGTGGCATCTGGTCATCTGGTCATTTGGTCATTTGGTCATCTGGTCATTGAATTGCCGCAGGTCATTGAATTGCCGCATCGACCAAATGACCAAATGACCAAATGACCAAATGCGTCGCGCTGACCCGGGCCGTCAGCGACTCCATCGCCGACTGTCAGCTGACGCACGTCGTGCGGAAGCCGATCGATCTGAACCGCGCGCGGCTGCAGCACAGCGCGTACGAGCGGGCGCTCGAGGCGGCAGGCTGTGAGGTCGTCCGCGTCGACGCCGACCACGATCTGCCGGACGCCGTGTTCGTCGAGGACGCGGCCGTCGTCCTGCCGGAGCTGGCGATCCTCACGCGTCCCGGCGCGCGGTCGCGACGGCCGGAGATTGCCGCCGTCGCCGGGGTCCTCGGCCGGTATCGGCAGGTGTTTCCCATCGAATCGCCGTCGACGATCGACGGGGGAGACGTGCTCGTCGCGGGCCGGCATGTGTTCATCGGCCGCACCAGCAGGACCGACGGCACCGCGATCGCGAAGGTCCGCTCGATCCTCGAGCCGATCGGCTACAGAGTGCAGCCGGTGCGCGTCAGCGGCTGTCTGCACCTCAAGTCCGCCGTCACGGCCCTCGCCGACGATCGCCTGCTGATCAACCCTGCCTGGGCGCGGCCCGAACTGTTCGACGGCTTCGACCTCGTCGAAATCGACGCGGACGAGCCGCACGCGGCGAACGTCGTGCGAGCCGGCACGAGGCTGATTTATCCGGACGCCTTCCCGAAAACGCGGAAGCGGCTCGAGGCGCTCGGGCTCGAGGTCGACGCCGTCGACGTGAGCGAGCTGGCAAAAGCCGAAGGCGCCGTGACCTGCTGCAGCGTTATATTTGAGTCCGCCTGAAGGCGGACACTACCAGAGGAACTCTGAAGGCGGACACTACCAGAGGAACTCCTACCAGAGGAACTCCCGGAGGAACGATGGCGACACGCCGCGACGTCCTGAAGCTCGGTGCTCTCGCTGCCGCGTATGCGGCGGCCGGCGACGACGTGTTCGCCGCGGCCGGCGACGCGAAGATCGGCCTGATTTTTCCGCCGCTCAACTATCCGATTCCTCCCGACGCGAAGCGGCTCTATCCGACGGGCGTCGAGTTCCTGTCGGGCGGCGTGGGCCTGCCCGGCGGCATGACGATCGAGGGCTACGACGAAGCGGTCCCGCGCATCCTGCCCGAGGCGCAGCGGCTCGCGAAAGACGGCGCGAAGATCGTCTCGGTCTTCGGTTCGTCGCTCACCTTCTATAAAGGCGCGAAGTGGCACCAGGAGCTCATCGATAAGGTGAGCAAGGCCACGGGCCTGCCGGCGACGACACAAAGCGCAGGCCTGCTCGACGGATTGAAGGTGGTGAACGCCAGGCG
>DATNBT010000329.1:0-8118 GCA_035571855.1 Vicinamibacterales bacterium | reverse complement strand
CGTCGGCGCGATCGCGCTCGGGTTCGTCGTCGGCATCCCGCTGTCGATGGTGCCGCTGACGGCGGTGCCGCAGCGGACGGCGCTGTCGCATGCGTTCGGCGGCATCGCGGCGGGCCTCGTCGGCACGGCGGAGTACTACCTGCGGCTCGGCGAAGGGCCGGCGTGGTTCACGCCGTTCCATGTCTCGGCGCTGATCGCCGAGATCATCCTCGGCTACCTGACGTTCACGGGCAGCCTCATGGCGACCGGCAAGCTGCAGGAAGTGAAGTGGGTGCCGCAGCGGCCGGTCACGTATCCGGGACAGAATTTCGTCAACGGCCTGCTGCTCGCCGGCGCGATCGGCGTCGCCGTCGCGATTGCGAGGCATCCGACGGCGAGCTGGGCGCCGCTGCTGTTCCCGGTCATCATCGTCCTCGCGCTGCTGTTCGGCGTCCTGCTGATCATTCCGATCGGCGGCGCGGACATGCCGACGGTCATCGCGATTCTGAATTCGTACGCGGGCCTGTCCGCCGTCGCGATGGGCTTCGTGCTCGACAGCAAGCTGCTCATCACGGCCGGCGCGCTCGACGGATCGTCGGGCCTGATTCTCGCCGTCATCATGTGCAAGGCGATGAACCGGTCGTTCACCAACGTCCTGTTCGGCGCGTTCGGACAGGTGCAGCAGAAGTCGGCGGGCGGCGAGAAGAAGGAATACAAGTCGGAGACGGTCGAAGGCGCGGCGCAGGTGCTGGAACAGGCGAACTTCGTCGTCATCATCCCCGGCTACGGCATGGCGGTCGCGCAGGCGCAGCACAAGGTGCGCGAGCTCTACGATCAGCTGAAGAAGCGGGGCATCACGGTGAAGTTCGCGATCCACCCGGTCGCGGGCCGGATGCCGGGCCACATGAACGTGCTGCTCGCCGAAGCGGACATTCCGTACACGGATCTCGTGGAGATGGACGACATCAACCACGACATGGCGCAGGCCGACGTCGCGCTCGTCGTCGGCGCCAACGACGTCGTCAATCCCGCCGCGCACACGGACAAGTCGTCGCCGATCTACGGCATGCCGATCATCGAGGCGGACAAGGCGAAGACGATCTTCGCGATCAAGCGCAGCAAGAATCCCGGGTTCGCCGGGATCGACAACGAGCTCTACTTCTCCGATCGCACGTGGATGCTGTTCGGCGATGCGAAAGCCGTCATCGGGGATCTCGTCAAAGAGCTTTCAGGCGGATCGGGGATGCATTAGAGAGCGCTCGCGGTCAGCGTAAGTTCGCGGCGGGGGTGGGGCCCCGCCGCCAGTGAAAAAAGCTAAGCTGTGCCCATGAAAAGTCGCTCAATCCCCCGACGCCGGTTTTTGAAACAGGCCGCCGTCACCGGGGCAGCCCTGGTGGCCGCGGATTCGGCGTCGCCGAAAGCCGCAGCTCAGACGGTCGCGCGCGAAGCCGATCCGGCGGGCACCGAAGCGATCACGACCGATCGCCCGGGCGGTGACTTCATGGTCGACGTGTTCAAGACGCTCGACTTCGAGTTCGTCGCCGCGAATCCGGGATCCAGTTTCCGCGGGCTGCACGAGTCGCTGATCAACCACGGCGGCAACGTGAAGCCGGAGCTGATCACGTGCTGCCACGAGGAGTCGTCGGTCGCGATGGCGCACGGCTACTTCAAAGTCGAAGGCAGGCCGATGATGGCGATGGTGCACGGCACCGTCGGCCTGCAGCACGCGGCGATGGCGATCTACAACGCCTACTGCGACCGCGTGCCGGTGTACGTCATCGCCGGCAACTCGCTCGATGCGACGCAGCGGCGGCCCGGCGTCGAATGGGATCACAGCGTGCAGGACGCGGCGGCCGTCGTCCGCGACTTCACGAAGTGGGACGATGCGCCGATCTCGCTGCAGCATTTCGCCGAGTCCGCGGTGCGGGCGTACAAGGTCGCGATGACGCCGCCGATGATGCCGGTGCTGCTCGTCGCGGACGGCGGCGTGCAGGAAGATCCGATCTCGAAGGAGAACCCGCCGCGCATTCCGAAGCTCTCGCGGACCGCGCCGCCGCAGGGCGACAGCGCGGCCGTCAACGACACCGCGCGGCTGCTCGTGCAGGCGGAAAATCCCGTGCTCGTCGCCGGCCGCCTCGCGCGCACGCCGGAGGGGATGACGCGTCTCGTCGAGCTTGCGGAGCTGCTCCAGGCGCCGGTCGTCGATCAGGGCGAGCGCATGAACTTCCCGTCGCGCCACGTCCTCAATCACACCGATCGCGCGCGCGAGCTCGTCGGCGCCGCCGACGTCATCGTCGGACTCGAGCTCACGGACTTCTGGGGCACGGTGAATGCATATCGCGATCAGCTGCACAAGACGTGGCGATCGAGCGTGAAGCCGTCGACGAAGCTCGTCAGCGTCACCTCCGGCGATCTGTTCATGAAATCGAACTATCAGGATCAGCAGCGCTTCCCCGAGGTCGACATCGCGATGGCGGCCGACGCCGAAGCCACCCTTCCGGCGCTGATTGAGAGCGTGAAGCGGCAGATGAACGGCGATCGCAGGCGTGTGTTCGACGAGCGCGGCAAAACGCTCGCCGGCCTGCGGCAGCGGCTCGTCGAGCGTGCGAAGAGCGACGCGACGTACGGCTGGGACGCGAGCCCGATCAGCACGGCCCGGCTGTCGGCCGAGTTGTGGGCGGCGATCAAGGACAGCGACTGGGCGCTCGTGTCGCCGATCGACTTCGTCAGCCGCTGGCCGACGCGCCTGTGGAACTTCGACAAGCCGTACCAGTACATCGGCGCCTCCGGTGGAGCAGGCGTGGGCTACGGCGCGCCCGCCGCGGTGGGCGCCGCGCTCGCGCACAAGAAGCACGGCCGGCTCGTCGTGAACATCCAGGCCGACGGCGATCTCATGTACGCGCCGGGCGTCCTGTGGACCGCCTCGCATCACAAGATCCCGCTGCTGTCGGTGATGCACAACAACCGCGCCTATCATCAGGAAGTGATGCACATCCAGCGGATGGCGGTCCGCCACGAACGCGGCGTCGATACGGCGAAGATCGGCACGACGCTCGAGAACCCGAACATCGACTACGCCGGCCTCGCCCGCAGCCTCGGCGTCCACGCCGAAGGCCCGATCACGGATCCGAAGGATCTCGGTCCGGCGCTCAAGAGAGCGGTGGACGTTGTGAAAAGAGGAGAGCCTGCCCTCATCGACGTGGTGTCGCAGCCACGCTAGCGCCCGCGGTCAGCGTAAGTTCGCGGCGGGGGTGGGGCCCCGCCGCCATAAGAAAAAGTATGACGATATCTTTGAAGGTTAACGGGCAATCACACACCGTTGATGTGGATCCAACGACGCCGCTCCTTTATGTCCTGAGCGACGACCTCGCGCTGCGCGGTCCGAAGTTCGGCTGCGGACTCGGACAGTGCGGCTGCTGCACCGTCATCGTGAAGGGCGCGCCGGTGCGTTCGTGTGTGACGCCGGTCCAGACGATGAACGGCGCGGAGATCACGACGCTCGAAGGGCTCGGCACGCTCGACAAGCCGCATCCGATCCAGAAAGCGTTCATCGACGAGCAGGCGATGCAGTGCGGCTTCTGCCTGAGCGGCGTGATGCTGACGGCCAAGGTCGCGCTCGACAGAAACCCGAAAGCGACAGACGCGCAGCTGAGGCAGGCATTGAGCACGGTGCTCTGCCGCTGCGGCGCGCACACGCGCATGATGAAAGCCATCAAGCGCTATCAGCGGGAAGGAGTGCGGGCATGAACCGCCGCGACTTCCTGAAGACATCGGGCTTCCTCGTCGTCTCGTTTTCGATGCGCGACGTCGCGCTTGCCCAGGCACCGCAGCCCGGACGCTTCGACGGACCAGGCACGCCGCAGCTCGACTCCTGGCTCGCGATCGACAGCGACGGCAACGTCACGGCCTACACCGGAAAAGTGGAGCTCGGTCACGGTCTCTACACCTCGCAGACGCAGCTCGTCGCCGAGGAACTCTCTGTCCCGCTCGCGCGCGTGAAGCTGATCATGGGCGACACCGGCGTCACGCCCGATCAGGGGACGACGTCGGGGAGCCAGTCGCATCCGGTGAACTTCAACCAAGGCGCGCTCGCGCAGGCGTGCGCGACGGCGCGGGAAGCGCTGCTGCAGATGGCGGCGCAGCGCATGGGCGTGCCCGCCGCGATTCTGAAAGTCGACGACGGCGTCGTCAACGGCGGCGGACGCGCGAGCCTGACGTACGGCGAGCTGGTCGGCGGAAAGAAGTTCAACCTCACGATCAACCCGCAGGCGAAGCGGAAGCCCGCGAGCGAGTGGAAGATCCTCGGTCAGCCGGTGCATCGCCTCGACATCCCGGCGCTCGCGACCGGACAGTTCGAGTTCGTGCACAACGTGCGCGTCCCCGGCATGCTGCACGGCCGCGTCGTCCGTCCGCCGGAAGTCGGCGCGACGCTCGTCCGCGTCGACGAGGGGAGCGTGAGCGCGATGCCCGGGTTCGTCAAAGTCGTCGTGAAGAAGAACTTCGTCGGCGTCGTGGCGGAGAAACCGTGGCAGGCGATGCAGATCGCCGCCGCGCTGAAGGCCGAGTGGACGAAGGGCAGCGGGCTGCCGCCGCAGTCGACGTTCTACGGCTACCTGCGCGCCGACAAGCAGTCGCGCGATGTGATGACCGTCAACTCGAAGGACGTCGACGAGAAGATCTCGAAGTCCGCGAAGCTGATCAAGGCGACGTACCAGCATCCGTACCAGATGCACGGGTCGGTCGGCACGTCGTGCGCGGTCGCGGACGTCGCGAACGGCAAGGCGACGATCTGGTCGGCGACGCAGTCGCCGTATCCGACGCGGAACACCGCGGCGATGCTGCTCGGCATGAAAGCCGAGGACGTCCACGTCGTCTTCAAGATGGGCGCGGGCTGCTACGGCCTGAACGGCGCCGACACGGTGTCGTACGACGCCGCGCTGATGTCGCAGGCGGTCGGCCGTCCCGTGCGCGTGCAGCTGTCGCGCAAAGACGAAATGGCGTGGGAGAACTACGGCACGTCGTACGTGATCGATCAGCGCGTGGCCGTCGAAGGCAACGGGGCGGACGCGAAGATCGTCGCGTGGGACTACGAAGCCTGGACGCCGGGTCTCGGCGGCCGCCCCGGCTACAACAATCCCGGCAACGTGGTCAGCGGATTTCTCGCCGGCGCCGAGCCGGCGCCCTTCGCAGCGCGGCCGGCCGCCGATCCGAACAACTACGCGAACAACCTCAACATCGCGCCGTCGTATGTGTCGGGCACCGTCAACGGACGCAAGGGCGGCACGGGCAACGTCGCGAGCGAGCGCGTGCTCACTCACAACCTCCGATCGCATTTCTGGACCGGCCCGCTGCGTTCGCCCGAGCGCCTGCAAAACACGTTCGCGCACGAGTCGATCCTCGACGAGGTCGCGTCGGCCGTCGGCGCCGATCCGGTCGCGTTCCGCCTGAAACACCTGAGCGATCCGCGGCTGATCAACGTCGTGAAGAAAGCGGCGGAAGCCGCGAAGTGGGACGCGAGGCCGTCGCCGAAGAAGGGCGCCGCGAAAAGCGGCGTCGTCGGCGGCCGCGGGTTCTCGTGCGTGCTGTACGAAGGCAACAACGGCTACTGCGCGCTCGTCGCCGACGTCGAAGTGAATCAGGACACGGGCGTCGTGCTCGTGAAGCGGTTCGTCGCCGCGCAGGACTGCGGGCCGATCAGCAATCCCGACGGTTTGAGGAATCAGGTCGAAGGCGGCATCCTGCAGGGCATGAGCCGTGCGCTGAACGAAGAAGTGACGTGGGACGGCACGAAGATCACGTCGATCGACTGGCGGACCTACAGGCCGCTGTATGTCGGTGTCGAGCTGCCGGCGATCGACGCCGTCCTCGTCGACACGACGGACGCGAAAGCCGACGGCGCGGGCGAAACGGCCATCACCCTCGTCGCCGGCGCGATCGGCAACGCGATCTTCGACGCGACGGGCGCCCGCATGCGCGAAGCGCCCTTCACGGCGGCACGCGTGCGCGCGGCTATCGCCGCGCGAGCGTGATAGCGCCGTTCACCGTCGAAATGTCCAGGCGCTGGCCGCCGGCGCCGATCGTGCCTTCGGCGCGCTTCGGTCCGCGTTCGGCGTCGATCTGCAGCGGAAAATCCGACGTGATGTCGCCGCTCACCGTCGACGCGCGCACGTCGGCGTTGATGCCCGCCGGCAGCTGCAGCGTCACGGCGCCGTTCACCGTCGAGAACCGGCCGCCGTTGAACTGTCCCATCGCCGCCTTGATGGTGCCGTTGACGGTGTTCGCTCTCGCCGTGCCGCTCGTCGCGACCGTCACCGAGCCGTTGACCGTCGATGCTTCCGTATCGCTCATCAGGCCGTTCGCGTCGATGGATCCGTTGACCGTTCGCGCGACCAGCCGGATGCCCGCGGGCACCTGCACGGTGAAGTCCACCGACGTGTCGTTCCTGCCGTCGTTGCTGTTGTTCGAGCGCGCGCCGCCGGCCGCGCACCGGGCGTCGCCGTACAGCACGCAGACGGTCACGCCGTCGCTGGTGGCGACGCTCTCGATTCTCACCTCGGCGGGGTTGCCGCGGCGCCCGGGCTTCTTCACGCCGGTGACGACGATGTTGCCGTCGCGCGCCGTCGATGCCGTGATCGAGCCGTTGACGCCGACGACTTCGATGCGCTGGCCGGGCGCGAGCTGGCCGGTCCATTGAAAGTCCTGCGCCGACGCGGGCAGCGCGAACGCCAGCCAGGACGCCGCGGCGAACGTGGTGAATTTGAGCAGGTTACGCATGCACGCCTCCCATTGCCAGTAGTGCAGGCCTCAGGCCTGCCTGTGGTCGCTTAGACGGGAAGGCGCGCCGGCGCGTTGTCTACCCCTTGATGGCGGTCACTTTCGTGCGCGGGATGTGCAGGACGACGTCGTCCAGGTTGCCGACTTTCTTGTCCTTCACGAACACGCCGTCCGGTCCGACGCGCAGGCTGTTGTCTTTGTAGGTCGACTTGGCCGTGCCGGCCATCCACGCCGGGTTGTCCTTCGTCATCTCGATCAGCTGCCGCTTCGGCAGATCGGCGCCCGTCAGATTCAGGACGACGAGCTCCGAGTCGTTGAGCTGCACGAAATAGCGTTCGGCCATCGCGCCTCCGTCCACGCCGACGGCGATTCTGGCCCCTGGATCCATGCGTTCGACACGCTTCCACTGGACATCGTCACCCGCCGCGAAGACGGATGTGCAGAAGAGAGTCGCGCACGCGACGAACATCGACATCGAAATCAGGTTTCGCATCGCACCTCCGTTTCGTCTCTAAGACGTCGGCGAAGCAGAGCGCGTTGGCCTCTCGGCTCAAATGGGCGGGACGAAGCAGGGGAATTCAGGTATAAAAGTCACCAGTCGTCAGTCACCAGTCACCAGTCATCAGTCATCAGTCATGGAAATTCACACGCCCGATCATCCGCCGGAGACGTGGAAGGAAACGGTCAAGCACCTCGCGATGATCACCGCGGGCGTGCTGATTGCGCTCGCGTTCGAGGGCGCGGTGGCGCGGATTGACCATCGCATGCTCGTCCGCGAGGCGAAGGCGAACCTCACGGCCGAGATCGCCGCCAACAGGAAGGAGCTCGAAGGGTTGTTCGCGAATCTCGAGCGCGAGGAGGCACAGCTCGAGAAAGTCGACGAACTCGCGGCGAAACTGATCGAGGGCGGGAAGCTGGGGAAGGACGAGGTCGATCTGAGCTGGCACTTTGGGGAGTTGAAGAACGCGGCGGTCACGACGGGCCAGATCACGGGCGCCTTCGGGTACATGGATTACGGCACGGTGAAGCGTTTCGCGGATGTCTACGATTTGCAGGCCGAGTTTCTCCGCATGCAGGAGCGTGAGATCCCGAACTTCCAGGCGATCTACGGATTCATCCCGCGGCTTGCCGGCGCCAAGCCTCCGCCTGCGGCGTCCATCGACGCGTGGCGGGATCGCCTCACCAGTCTCGTCGCCGCGCTCCAGTTTCAGGAGCAGGTCGGCCGCACGCTCGCGAGACGGTACGACGAGCTGTTGAAGTAGTCCCTCTGAAAGCGAACGCTACGGCGTGCTTTCCCTGGCTTGTTGCGCGCGCTCGGCGCGCGAGCTGCTGATGTAGTCCGGAATGGTGCGGTTGCCTTCATGG
>DATNBT010000328.1:0-12823 GCA_035571855.1 Vicinamibacterales bacterium | reverse complement strand
CGCGACCGACACCGCCGGCGGCCTGGTCTTCACCGCGCTGCAGGACGGCTGGATCGTCGCGTACAACGACGAGACGCTCGAGGAGCTGTGGCGCTTCAACGTCGGCACGCCGCTCAAAGGCGCGCCCGTCGTCTATGCGATCGGGCCGAAGGAATATCTCGCAGTGCAGGCGGGCGGCCGCCACCTGCATCCGGTCAACTGGGACAAGCTCGAGAACTCGAGCTACCTGTTCGTCTTCGCGCTGAATTAATGCGCGCGCTCGTCGTCGTCGCCGCGCTGGCGCTCGCCGCGCCGGCGGCGGCGCAATGGAAGAATCTACCGCCGGCGCCGGACATGAAAGCGCCGGCGCCGCGCGCGTCCGACGGCCACCCCGATCTGTCCGGCGTGTGGCAGGCCGACGGCCAGACGTACTTCTTCGATCTCGCGGACGGGCTGAAGCCGGGCGACGTCGTGATGCTGCCGTGGGCGCGCGCGCTTCAGCAGCAGCGCGAGACCAGCGAGCACGGCGACGATCCGCTCGCGAAGTGCCTGCCGCACGGCGTGCCCCGCATCAACACGAACGGTCTGTTCCCGTTCAAGATCATCCAGACGCCGAAGCTGGTCGTGATTCTGTACGAACAGTTGAATCTGTTCCGGCAGGTGTTCCTGGACGGCCGGCAGGTCGCCGCCGACGTCAACCCGCAGTGGCTCGGCTACTCGGTCGGCCACTGGGACGGCGACACGCTCGTCGTCGAAACGAAGGGCTTCAACGACAAGACCTGGCTCGATACGAGGAAAGGACATCCCGCGACCGATGCGCTCAGAGTGATCGAGCGCTTCCGGCGTCCGACGACAGGGGATCTGGAGATCGTCGCGACGATCGACGACCCGAAGGCCTACGCGAAGCCGTGGACGTCGACGGTGCAGCACAACAGGCTGCAGACCGACACGGACCTGCTGGAGTTCATCTGCGCGGAGAACGAAAAAGACCGCGCGCACATGCCTCACTAATCCCTAGCCCCTAGCCCCTAGTCCCCAGTCCACAGTCTCCAGTCCCTAGTCTTCAGTCGACCGCTCGACCGAGTCGATGACGACCACGTCATCCGGTGCGCGCTCGGCTTGTAGCTTCAGTCCGAGCTGCTCCTGCACCGCGGTGAAGATCGACAGGTCCTCATCCCATTTCAGCTCGAAGTCGTAGCGTCCCTCGAGTCCCGTTCGATCGAGGACACGGCGCTCCGCGTATCCGGACATGCTGCGCCCGACCTGTGTCATCGTCCGCGCCGTGCCGTGAATCGTCCCGCTCCTGATGCCGTTGGAGTTCGTGTCGGTGCTGCCGCAGTTGCCCTCGATCGTGCAGGCGGCCTTCGTCGGAAAGATGTTGGGACCGAGCTGCTTGTCGGGCCGCGCGAACACCAGCAGGAAGACGGGACGCTCGCGCTGTTCGACGTGCGCGCGGAGCTTGAACCGATCGACGAGCAGCGTCTTCAGCATCTCGCGCCACGGCGCGTCGGGAGCAGCATTGGCCGGAGCGGCGACGATGTCCCATCGATCGTCGTCGACCCAGTTCGGGCCGCCGACGACTTCGATGTCGCTGCCGCCGTACGCGGCGCGAATCACCTGGCGCAGGCGCTGGTTGCTGAAGTCGATGCGGCCGCCAGGCATGTTGCGCTGGCTCGAGTTGTTCGAGAGCGACACGTTGCGCTTGATCGACGCGACGTCGAACGCCGGCGCCTGCGCGTGCAGCGTGACCGCGACCGCCGCGAGAAGACAGGCCTGAAGGCCGGTCCTACTGAGGAAGGTCCTTGCAGACATCCTGTTCCTTGCCCCAGTACTCGACGCAGGTCGCGCGCGTCATCGGGCCCTTGCCGATCACTTTCACCTGGAGGAAATCGAGGATGCGTTCCATCTCGCGGACCTGGAGCGTCGCCGGCGGATCCGGCATCTGGAGATTCTTCGCTTCGAGGTCCGCCTTCTTCATGTCGTAGCAGCGGCCGTCCGTGTACGCGAGGCGATCGAAGGCGGGCATGCCCTTGCCGGGACGGCCGCACTTGATCGCCATCAGCAACTGCTCGCGGTTGAGCCTCGTCGTCCGCAGGTTCGCGCCGTCGGGCATCTGCGTGTCCATCTTCCTGCCGTCCGCGGCCCAGCCGTGGCACGACTGGCAGTCGCCCTTGGTGCGATAGAGCCGCATTCCTTCAGCCACGTCGTCGGGATCGGGAGCGGACTGCGCAGCGAGGCCGGCGACAACTAATACGGCGGCGAGCAGGGGAAGGTAAACACGCATTCGCGGATTTTAGCAGGCCTGAAGGCCTGCACTACTTTGGCGCGAGCCGCAGGTGGCCGATCGCGCCGGCCTCGACGTCGGCGCGATCCATACGCATCTTCCGATGCTTCACGTCCTTCCACAGCGGCAGCGCGTCGTCGTAATGCGGCGAGAGGACGTGGCCGGACTGGCCGACGGCGTCGAGGAAGCGGTTGTCGTTCGCCGGCGAGAGATCGAGGATCTCGCGGTAGCCCGGCAGCGAGTGCTGGTCGAACGGCTTCGGCGAATGCACCGGGCCGACGTTGACCGTGCTCCAGTCGCCGCCGTGCGGCACTTCGCGGCGCAGCCACTTGCCGAGGACAGGGAAGCCGTCGAGCATCGGGTGCGCGAATATCGCGTGATGCACGGCGTCCCAGCGCCACGTGCTCATGTCCGCGCCCATCGCCTTCGTCAGCCGCGCGACTCCCGCATGCAGCGCCGTCGACACCGCATCGTCACACGATTCCTTCGCCGGCGTCCGGATGTCGTCGCACCACGCGTTGTCCTTCGTCGCGATCGTGTGCATGACGAAGCGCGAGCGGTACGACGTCTTGTCCAGCGCGAGGTAGTCGCTCGTGGCGCCGGCGGAGATGTCGTCGGCGACGAGGTTGATGGACAGATCGAGGAACCACGCCTGGAAGATCGCGCTGGCGGCGCTGTCGCCGCGCGCGTCGAAGTTCCACTGCCGGACGATGTCGACGGCCTTCGC
Source organism: Vicinamibacterales bacterium (assembly GCA_035571855.1). Classification (GTDB taxonomy): domain Bacteria; phylum Acidobacteriota; class Vicinamibacteria; order Vicinamibacterales; family CAVVIG01; genus DATNBT01. Next base: position 9,833 of record DATNBT010000328.1, on the reverse strand, counting down.
GTCGGCGGCGTCGACCGGATGGACACGCTGAAGGAGCAGCGGCACGAGCGCTTTGGCGTGAAGCGAATAGGTGTCGGCCTGGATCGCCGCGAAGTCGTCGGGCGTGAGCTTCGGCTTCATCGTGAGCAGTTCGGTGATGCGCTGCGCGCGATAGCCGTCGATCCACTCGCCCTGGATGCGCGGATCGTCCGTAATCCTGTTGTTCGCCGTCACGATGAAATGTTTCGGCGGGTCGAACATGTGCGGCAGCTCGTCGAACGGCACGGAGCCGTCCCACTCGCCGTTGTTCCTGATCGGAAACCGGCCGGCGGCGTAGTAGCCGATGTGTCCCTCGACGTCCGCGTAGACGAAGTTCTGCGGCGGGACGACGAACTGGCGGAGCGACGAGGTGAAGTCGTCCCAGTTGCGCGCCTCGTTCAGCTTGAGAATCGACGTGACGGTCGAGTCCTGCGGATCGAGCGCCGTCCACCGGAACGCGATCGGCCGCGGCATGTCGGGCCGCGCCGCCTGCGGGTTGGCGGCGCCGACGTTGGCGTTGATCGCGTCGGACATGATTGGGCCGTGGCGCGAGATCCTCACCGGCCAGTCGATCGGCGCTCTGCCTTTCACGACGATCCGCTCGGTGATGGTCTGCAGCGGCTCGTCCGGCGGCTCGTAGTAGAGATCCTCCACGTCCGCCATGACATTCGTCTCGCCCCACGCGATGTACTTGTTCCGTCCGATGACGACGGCCGGCGCGCCAGGGAGCGTGGCGCCGATGACGTCGAAGTCGCCGGCGGACAGATGCGCGAGGTACCAGAGCGATGGAATCTGCGCGTCCAGGTGCGGGTCGTTGGCGAGCAGCGGCTTGCCCGACGCGGTCATCGTGCCGTCGACGACCCAGTTGTTGGAGCCAAGCGCAGATCCGAGCGGCAGAAAACTCTCCACCGCGGAGGAAAGGAGGAAGGGGGGCTTATCGGTCAGTACTTTGATTCCGTTCGCCGGATAGCCGGGGAGCAGATCCTTCACGCGCTCCTTGCCGACCCACTTCTCGGCGCGCGCCTGCAGCAACTCCGTCGTGTAGTTCTTGCTGAGGTCCCACGCCATCATCTTGACCCACGCGAGCACGTCCGGCCCGGTCCACGGTTCGGGCTCGAAGCGGAGCAGCGTGAACTCCATCGGCAGTTGCCCGCCGTGATGCGTGGAGATGAACGCGTTGACGCCCGCGACGTAGGCGTTCAACTGGGTCTTCGTCTCAGGCGCGAGCGATGCCCACGCCGACTTCGCGGCGCGGTTCGTGCCGAGCGTGCGGAGAAAGCGATCGGTGTTGAGAGTCGGCGGGCCGAGCACTTCCGACAGGCGTCCCATGCCGACCCGCCGCTGAAATTCCATCTGCCACAGGCGATCCTGCGCGTGCGCGTAGCCGAGGCCGAAGTACGTGTCGAGCTTCGTGCGGCCGAAGACGTGCGTGACGGAGTCGGCGTCGCGGATGATGTCGACGGGACCGGAGATGCCGCTCACCGTGACCGTGCCGTTCATCTGCGGAAGCGAGCGGCGCAGGTAGACGTACGCGCCCGTGATGACGACCGCGATCAGGACGGCAATCGCGATCAGAACCCGCCGCAGCCACTTGAGCATGCCAGAATGATAGTGGATTGCAGAATGGCAGAAACGCAGGATGGCAGAAAGGCGGTCCTCGACAGGCTGTACGCCGGTTTCAATTATCCGGACTCGGCGACCGATCCGATTCAGATCGTCCGGCGCTACACGTGCAACGACGATCGCGAGGTCGTCGGCTTCTGCGCGGCGTCGCTGGCGTTCGGCCGTGTCGCGAGCGTCCTCCAGTCGATTGAGCGGCTGGTCGCGATCATGGGACCGCATCCGGCGGCGTACGTGCGCGGGTTCGATCCGGCGCGCGAGGCGCCGAGGTTCAACGGCCTCGTGCATCGCTGGACGCGCGAACGCGACATCATCGCGCTGCTCTGGATCATCCGGCAGATGCTCGAGCGGTCCGGATCGATCGAAGGCTTCTTCCTCGACGGCTACGATCCGGCGGCGCCGGATCTCGCCTCAGCCCTCGACAGCTTTTCCGCGCGCGCGATGGCGCTCGATCTGAAAGCGGCGTACGGGCGCGTTCCGAAGAGAACCGGCGTCTCCTACTTCTTTCCGCGTCCGTCGAAGGGGAGCGCCTGCAAGCGGCTCAATCTGTTTCTGCGCTGGATGATCCGCCGCGACGCGCTCGACCTCGGCGTGTGGACGCGCGTGCCGGCGTCCAAGCTCGTCGTCCCGCTCGACACGCACGTGATTCGCGTCGGCCGCTGTCTGCAGCTGACGCACTATCAGAGTCCGGGCTGGAAGATGGCGAGCGACATCACCGCCTCGCTCGCGCGGATCGATCCCGACGATCCCACGCGCTACGACTTCTCCATCTGCCACCTGGGGATGATGAACGCGTGCGGCTTCAACCGCGCGCAGGCTGATTCTCAGTGTCCGTTACGTGGTGTGTGCCGGCCACGCGCGCGTAGACGGCGGCCGTCCCGGCGATCATCTTCTCGACGGTGAACTTCCCGTTGACGCGCGCAAACCCCGCGTCGCCCATCGCCTGACGCCGCGCCGCGTCGTTCACGAGCCCGATGATCGCGCCGGCCATCGCCGTGTGATCGCGCGGCTCGACGAGCACTCCCGTGACGCCGTCGTCGACGACTTCGGGAATGCCGCCGGCCTTCGTCGCCACAATCGGCCGCGAGCACGCCATCGCATCGAGCAGGGACGTCCCCAGCCCCTCGGTCACCGAGCTCATCACGAACAGATCGAAGCTCTTGATGCAGCCGAGGACGTCGGTCCGGAAGCCCGGAAGCAGCACGTGCTTCTCGAGGTGGTACTCCCTGACCAAACGCTCCAGCGCCTCGCGCAGCTCGCCTTCGCCGAGGATCACGAACCGCACGTCCGGAATCTTCTGCACCACGAGGTGCGCGGCCTCGATCAGGTGGCGCTGTCCTTTGTGCGGCACCAGCGCCGCGACGTTGCCGACGACGGGCGCGCCGTGGGGAAGGAAGAACGCCTTGTGCACGTCGACCAGCGGCTGCGAGACGACGTGCCCGACGTCGATGCCTTCGTGTACGGTCACGGTCCGATCTTCAGGGACGCCGTCGGCGACGAGCATCTGCCGAATCGCCTCGGACGCCGCGATGAAGCAGTCCACCTGCCGGTGCTTCCATCGGGACAGCGAGTTGTTGCGCAAGTGAAAGTCGACGCGGCGTGAGATGACGAGCGGCGGCTCGCCGTTCTTCGCGGTCCCGGCGCCCAGCGACAGCGCGAGGCCCGCCATGGCGACGCCGTGCGCGTCGTGCGCGTGAATCACGTCGGGTTTCAGCCGCTTGATGACGCGATTCAGCCGCCACGCGGCCGTGAAGTCCATCTCGGACTTCGGCGCCAGCGGGATGAGCTCGAGCCCTTCGGCTGCGCGCTTGCGCAGCTCGCCGTCAGGATGCGCGACGAGCGCCGCACGCTGTCCGATCTCGCGGAGGCCGTTGACGGTCAGCAGCACCTGGTTCTGGCCGCCCCGCCACGTTCGTGCCGTGTCGATGTGAAGCGAAAACATCGTTCAGGGTTCAGGGTTCAGCGTTCACGTTCAAGGTCACGAAGCTTTCGAAACTTCATTCCGACGTACTGCGCGTTCATCCGGGAAATTGTCAGGCCGACCGGGCCGTCGAGAAAGCCGCGCTTGAGGATGTAATTGCGGAAGAACGCGAACGCCGGCTGCAGCGCCAGGTCGAGCGACGAAGCGCGGCGGCCGTGCTCGAACATCTGCCGCGCCGCCAGGGTCGTGTAGTGATCGATCGTCTCCTGATGCTCTGCCGCATCTCTGTAGGCGTAGTGCTGCAGCTCGTTCCGCAGTCTGCCGACCCGTCCGTTGACCGTCACGCCTTCGTGCACGTACTTCCCGGTCCACTTCGCCTCACGGCGGTCGTACAGCCGCAGCTGATAATCCGGATACCAGTCGGTCGTGCGAATCCAGCGGCCGAGGTGAAAGGTGACGCGCGGAATCCGGAAACCGCGCGCCGCCGGCTGATGCTCGAGCGTCGACCGGATTTCGTCCGCAAGCGCGGGCGTCACCCGTTCGTCGGCGTCGAGCGACAGAATCCAGTCGTTCACCGCGAGCGAGGCCGCGTGATTCTTCTGCGCGACGTACCCGGGCCACTCGCGGGAGACGACACGCGCGCCGTGGCGCGCCGCGATCGCGACGGTCTCGTCGGTGCTGCACGAGTCGACGACGATGCGTTCGTCCGCCCATGAGACGGAATCGAGCGCCGCGCCGATGTCGGCCGCCTCATTCTTCGTAATGATCGTGACCGACACTTTCGGCACAATGGGAGTCTACTCCGACCTCTTTGTGTTAGCGTTCCCGATATGACACGTGACGAGGTTCTCGATCTGTTCCGCCGTTCGGGCGCGCTGCTCGAAGGGCATTTCCGTCTGACCTCCGGCCTGCACAGCCCCGGCTATCTGCAGTGCGCGCTCGTGCTCTCGCAGCCCGATCTCGCGGAGCGGCTCGGCAAGGCGCTCGCCGATCGCACCGGCCACGTTCGAGCCAACGTCGTCCTGTCGCCGGCCATCGGCGGCATCGTCATCGGCCAGGAAGTCGGGCGCGCGCTCGGCGTCCGCGCGCTGTTCGCCGAACGGCAGGACGGACAGCTCACGCTGCGCCGCGGCTTCACGCTGTCGGAACGCGATCGCGTCCTCGTCGTCGAAGACGTGCTCACGACCGGCGGATCGACGAAGGAGACGATGGAGGTCGCGAAGGCCGCGGGCGCGCAGGTCGTCGGCGCCGCGTCGATCGTGAACAGAAGCGGAGGCACGATCAAGTTCGACGTGCCGCTCGAGTCGCTGCTCGAGTACACGTTGCCGACGTACGAGCCGGACAAATGCCCGCTCTGCGAAAAGGGATTGCCCGTGGTGAAGCCCGGATCCCGCCAGGTCGCCGTGTAACACCGCCAAATGACCAGATGCCTACTTTCAGAATCACCGTCGCGTATGACGGTGGGTCGTTCGTCGGGTGGCAACGGCAGGCCGAGGGCACGTCGATTCAGGGCCTCATCGAAGACGCGCTGAAAGAGCTCGACGGACAGGACGTCACCGTCAACGGCGCGGGACGGACCGATGCCGGCGTGCACGCGTTCGGCCAGGTCGCGAGCTTCGCGCTCGTGCGCGACGACATCACACCCGAGGTGATCGTCCGATCGCTCAACGCAAAGCTGCCGGAGGAGATCCGCATCCGGTCGGCGGAGCCGGTGCCTGCGTCCTTTCACGCGCGCTTCAACGCGAGGTCGAAGCGCTATCGCTACCGCCTGTGGAATGCCGACGTGCTCGATCCGTTCGAGCGCGCGTACGTGTGGCACGTGCCCGGCGCGCTCGACGTCGTCGCGATGGCGGAAGCGGCGCGGTTCGTCGAAGGCCGCCACGACTTCGCCGCCTTTCAGACGGCCGGCGGCGCGGGCGGTCCGACCGAACGCGCGATCGCGCGGTCGACGGTGACGGCCGGCGAGTCCGGGCTCGTGACGTACGACGTCGAAGGCGACGGTTTTCTGCGGCACATGGTGCGGGCGATTGTCGGCACGCTGATGGACGTCGGCCGCGGCCGGCGGCCGCCCGAGTGGATGCGCGACGTGATCGCGTCGCGCGATCGCGCACAGGCGGGCAGAACCGCGCCGGCGCACGGGCTGTTTCTCGTCCGTGTGGACTACGGCGATGTACAATTCTGATCGGCATGTCCCTTGAGCAGCTTCTGGCGTGGATCCCGAAGGATTCGGACGACGCCGCGCTCGCGCGCGCCGTCAATTTCGACCAGCTGCCGGCTCACGTCGCGATCATCATGGACGGCAACGGCCGGTGGGCGGCGCAGCGCCACCTGCCGCGCGTCGAAGGGCACCGCGCCGGCATCGACTCGGTCCGCGACGTCGTCGAGACGTCCGCGCGGCTCGGCATCGAGGTGCTGACGCTCTACGCGTTTTCGATCGAGAACTGGAAGCGGCCGCGCGCCGAGGTCAGCACGCTGATGATGCTGCTCAAGCGGTATCTCAGGCTCGAGCTCAACACGCTGCTGTCGAACAACATCCGCTTCCGCGTCATCGGCCGCCCGGAAGAATTGTCCGACGACGTGCAGGCGGAGCTCGACATGGCGATCGAGCGGACGTCGAAGAACACCGGCATGCGGTTCAACATCGCGCTCAACTACGGCGGCCGCGCGGAAATCGTGGACGCGGCGAAGCGCGCGATCGCGGCCGGCATCGATCCCGCCGACCTCGACGAACGGCGCTTCGGCGAGCTTCTCTACACGGCCGGCCAGCCCGATCCCGATCTCCTGATCCGCACGAGCGGCGAGATGCGCGTCAGCAACTTCCTGCTCTGGCAGATCGCGTACTCGGAGATCTGGGTCACCGACACGTTCTGGCCCGATTTCCGCTGCCGGCATCTGCTCGAGGCGATCCTCGCGTTCCAGAAGCGCGAGCGCCGGTACGGCGGCATCAAGGCGCCGGTCGCCGTCACCGCCAAGTGACCCGCGTCCTCAGCGGCGCCGCGCTCGTCGTCCTCGCGATCGCCGTCGTCTGGTTCGCGCCGCCGTATCTCTTCATTGCCGTCGCGTTGATCCTGGAAATCCTGGCGTTCGGCGAGTACCAGTTGATCGCCGAAGCGCACGACACGACGATTCCCGGCGCGGTCGGCGTGGCGACGGTCTTCACGACGGTGGCGCTCATCCCGCGGGCGGCCATTTCCTTCGACGTGGTGCTGATCTCGATGGTGATCGCGGTCGGCGTGCTCGCGCTGCCGTCGTGGCGCGGCGGACGTGACGCGCTGCCGCGCGCGGGCGCGTCGCTGCTGCCCATCCTTTATATAGGGCTGCCGATCGGCACGCTCATCGCGATCCGCGAAACGCACGGCGCGCGCGGGCTGTTTCTGCTGATGCTGACCGTGATGGTGAGCGACTCGGCGCAGTACTACACCGGCCGGCTGTTCGGGAAGCATCCGCTGGCGCCCGCCATCAGCCCGAAGAAGACCATCGAAGGCGCGATCGGCGGCTTCGTGTTCGGGACGGCGCTGCTGGCCGTCGTCGGACGGTGGTGGCTGCCGGAGGTGCCGATGGCGATGCGCGTGGCGCTTGGCGCCGTGATCGTCGCGCTCGGCATTGCCGGCGATCTCTTCGAGTCGATGCTCAAGCGCAGCGCGGGCGTGAAAGACAGCGGCCGGCTGATTCCCGGTCACGGAGGCGTGCTCGATCGCATCGACGCGCTCCTGTTCGCGGCGCCGATCTATTACGTCGTGTTGAAATATGTCTAAGCGACGGGTTGCGATCCTGGGATCGACAGGATCGATCGGGCAGAACGCGCTGTCGGTCGTCGACGCCCATCGTGAGCGGCTGTCCGTTGTCGCGCTTGCGGCCGGTGAGAACGCGGATCTGCTTGCCGCGCAGATCGCGAAATACCGTCCGGCCGTCGTGTCGATGGCGACGGGCGCCGCCGCCGACCGTTTGCGGCAGGCTGCGTCCGGCGTGCGGATTGCGAGCGGGCGGGACGGGCTCGTCGAAGTCGCCACCGCGCCCGATGCCGACATCGTCCTGTGCGCGTCGTCCGGTACTGAAGCGCTCGAGGCCGTTCTGGCGGCGATCGAGCAGAAGAAGACGATCGCGCTCGCGAACAAGGAAGTCCTCGTCATGGCCGGCGGCATCGTGATGGACGCGGCCCGGCGGCACGGCGTCCCGGTTCTTCCGGTCGACAGCGAGCACAACGCCATTCATCAATGCCTGCACGGCCGGGGACGGCACGAGATCCGGCGGCTGATTCTGACCGCATCCGGCGGACCTTTTCGCGGCCGCTCCGCGTCTGAGTTAGAAAGCGTGACGGCCGACCAGGCGTTGAATCACCCGACATGGCGGATGGGGCGCAAGATCACGATCGACTCGGCCACGCTGATGAACAAAGGACTCGAGGTCATCGAAGCGCACTGGCTGTTCGGCGTCGCCGCGGACCAGATAGATGTCGTCGTGCACCCCCAGTCGGTCGTCCATTCGATGGTCGAGCTCACCGACGGTTCAGTCATCGCCCAGCTTGGCGTCACCGACATGCGGCTGCCCATTCAGTACGCGTTTTCGTATCCGGAGCGGTGGAGTGCCGCGCTTCCGTCACTCGACCTCGTCGGTGCGGGACGGCTCGACTTTCACACGCCCGACACACAGGCGTTTCCGTGTCTCGCGCTCGCGTATCGCGCGCTTCAGGCCGAACGCAGCCTTCCGGTCGTGCTGAATGCCGCCAACGAAGTCGCGGTCGCGCGGTTTCTCGATGGACGGCTCGCGTTTCCCGCGATTGCGCAGGTCATCGAGCAGACGATGGCCGCGCACAAACCGGCCGAGGTGAACACGTTGGCCGCTGTCCGGGCCGTCGACGCATGGGCCAGAGAGCAGGCGCAGGCGAGCGCCCGCGAAGTAGAATTAAAAGTCTGAGGGAGCAGTGACAGCGCTGATCTACGTCGTTTCCTTTGCCTTCGTTCTCGGCGTCCTGGTGTTCGTGCACGAGCTCGGCCACTTTCTGGCCGCGAAGCGCGTCGGCATCCGCGTCCTCAAATTCCAGCTCGGGTTCAACCCGACGATTCTCAGCTACAAGTACGGCGAGACGGAGTACGGCATCGGCGCGCTGCCGCTCGGCGGCTACGTGAAGATGGCGGGCGAGGCGTCGGAAGACGGCCCGACCGGCGATCCCTCGGAGTTCCTGTCGAAGACGCGATGGGAACGCTTCCAGGTGCTCGTCGCCGGCCCGGCGATGAACCTGCTGCTCGCGTTCTTCCTCGCCGCGGTCGTCCTGTATCAGGGCGCCGAGGTCGAGAGCTTCAACGACAAGCCCGTCGACGTCGGCGTCGTCAAGACCGACTCTCCGGCGGCGCGCGCCGGCATTCAGACCGGCGATCGCATCGTCAGCGTCGGCGGACATCGCGTCGACAACTGGGAAGACTTTGCCATTCAGGTTCAGCTGCACTCCGGCAATGCAGCGGAGCTCGGCTTGCTCAGGCAGGGGCTCGAGCTCACCAAGACCGTCACGCCCGAACCGATGGACAAGACGCACTTCGAGTTCGGCGTCGGCGCCCTGCCGGACGTCCATCCGCACCTGCTGACCGTGAATCAGGGTGAGCCGGGCGAAAAGGCGGGTCTGCGCGCCGGCGACGTCGTCGTCGCGTTCGACGGCGAGCCGATCACGTTCGAAGCGGAGCTGCGTCAAGCCATCGCGAAGAGTCCGAACACGCCGGTCACGCTGTCCATTCTTCGCGGCGGCATGCCGATGACGATCCATGTGACGCCGCGGCTCGACGGCAAACGCGGTCTCCTCGGCGTGCTGCTGGCCGACGACACGAAGATGATCAAGCCGTCGGTCGTCGGCGCGTTCAAGCTGAGCGCGCAGAAGAACACGCAGATGGCCGGGATGATCGGCCAGACGGTCTGGGGTCTGCTCACACGCCAGCTCTCGCCCAAGCAGCTGATGGGACCGATTGCCATCGCCCAGGCGTCGGGCGAGTCGGCGCAGCTTGGATGGGTCGTGCTCGCGGGGCTGATGGTGAGCCTGAGCCTGAATCTCGGCCTGCTGAACCTGCTGCCGATTCCGATGCTCGACGGCGGCCACATCTTCATCATCGCGCTCGAAGGCCTCGCGCGCCGCGACTTCAGCATGCGCGTGAAGGAGAAGATGCTCCTCGCCGGCTTCGTCGTCCTGATGATGCTGATGGTGACGGTGATCTACAACGATCTCGCGCGGCTATCGGTCTTCCAGCACCTCAACCCCTGGAAATAAAAGCAGACCTGAAGGTCTGCTGCT
>DATNBT010000327.1:0-7180 GCA_035571855.1 Vicinamibacterales bacterium | reverse complement strand
AAGAAGACGCCGATCTTCGGCGTGTGCCTCGGACATCAGGCGATGGGCGCCGTGTTCGGCGGCCAGGTGGTGCGGGCGAAGGTGCCGATGCACGGGAAGACATCGACGATCGAACACAACAGCCGCGGCGTGTTCACCGGCATCACCGAGCCGTTCCTGGCCTCCCGGTATCACTCGCTCGTCGTCGCCGACGAGGGCTTTCCGGCCGAGCTTGAAGTGACGGCACGTACTAAAGAGGATGGAGCGATCATGGGCCTGCGGCACCGGCAGCTGCCGGTGCACGGCGTCCAGTTCCATCCTGAGTCGATTCTGACCGGCGAAGGACATCGCATCCTTCGCAATTTCCTCGAAGGGAAGGCGGATTAGGCGGTGTTTCCCGCGCTCATCGAGAAGCTGACGCGTCACGAGGACCTCACGAGCGAAGAGGCCGCGGCGGCCATGGCGGAAGTCATGGAGGGCCGCGCCGCGCCCGCGCACATCGCCGGCCTGCTCGTCGGCCTCGCGATGAAAGGCGAGCGGCCGGGCGAGATCGTCGGCCTGGCGCGTGCGATGCGGACGCATGCGGTCCAGGTCGCGAAGCGCCACGAACGCGTGTTCGACACGTGCGGCACCGGTGGCGACAAGTCGGGCACGTTCAACATCTCGTCGTGCGCCGCGGTCGTGATCGCCGCGTGCGGCGTCCGCGTCGCGAAACACGGCAACCGGTCGGTGTCGAGCCTCACGGGAAGCGCCGACGTCTTCGAAGCGCTCGGCGTCCGCGTGACGGCGTCGCCGGCGGTGGTCGAGCGCTGCCTGGCCGAGGCGCGCATCGGATTCTTCTTCGCGCCGACGTTCCATCCGTCGATGCGCCACGCGGGGCCGGTGCGAAAGGATCTCGGCATCAGGACGGCGTTCAACCTGCTCGGTCCGCTGACGAATCCGGCCGGTGCGACGCGGCAGATCGTCGGCGTGCCGAGAGCCGACCTCACGGAGCTCATGGCGCGCTCGCTCATGCTCCTCGGATCCGAACGGGCCTGGGTCGTTCATGGCGCCGACGGAATCGACGAGCTCTCGACGACCGGCTACACGAAGGTGTCGGAGTGCAGGGACGGCGCGGTCAACACGTTCTACCTGCATCCGGCGGACGTCGGGCTTCCGAAGGCCGCGCCCGGAGCGCTCAAGGGCGGCGACGCGCACGAGAACGCCCGCATCGTCGAGCGCGTGCTGGCCGGCGAGCGCGGCCCTGCACGCGACGTCGTCCTGCTCAACGCCGGCGCCGCGCTGCTGGTGGCCGGAGAAGCGTCGTCGGTCGCCGACGGCATCGTGATGGCGTCGCGGGCGATCGATCGCGGTGACGCCAGGCGGACGCTCGATCAGCTCGCGAAGATCTCCACCGCTGAAGAATTCGCGCCGGGAGCACGCCTGTGAGCGCGGATCTGCTGGCGACAATCGTGGCCGCCACCAGGCGGACGACGGAAGTCAGAGCGGAGCGTGAGCCGCTCGAACAGCTGCGCGAACGAGGCGAGGCCGCCGTCGCCGCCGAACGGAGCCCGCGCGCCTCGTTCTTCGACGCGCTGTCCCGCCGCGATCGGTTGAACGTGATTGCGGAATGCAAGCGCCGGTCGCCGTCGAAAGGCGTGCTTCGCGCCGAGTACGATCCCGTCGCGATTGCGCGCGGCTATGAATCGGCCGGCGCCGCGGCCATCTCGTGCCTCACCGAGCCGACGTTCTTCGACGGCTCGCTCGAGCATCTCTCGGGCGTTCACGCCGCCGTAACCCTTCCCGTCCTTCGCAAGGACTTCATCGTCTCCGAGTACCAGATCCTCGAAGCCAGGGCCGCCGGCGCGAGCGCGATCCTGCTGATCGTCGCCGCGTTGACGCCGAAGGAGCTCGAGACGCTCTTCGACCGGGCGTCCGCAAACGGTCTCGACGTGCTCGTCGAAGTTCACAACGCGGAGGAACTGTCTGTTGCGGCGGACGCGGGCGTCAACATCATCGGCGTCAACAACCGCAATCTGCGGACCCTCGAGGTCGACGTGAAGGCCTCCGAGACGTTGATCGCGAAGATGCCGAAGGGCGTCGTCGCCGTCAGCGAAAGCGGTCTCCGGACGGCCGACGACCTCATGCTGTTGCGCGGCCTCGGGTATCACGCGTTCCTGGTCGGAGAGCGGTTCATGACGACGGCGGATCCGGGAGCGGCGCTGAAAGAGCTGCTGGCAGGTGCGACGTGTTCGTGAAAATCTGCGGCATTACCCGCGCCGAAGACGCCCAGGCGGCGATTGCTGCGGGCGCCGATGCGATCGGCTTCGTGTTCTGGCCGGACAGCCCGAGGCGCGTGGCAGTCGACGTGGCGAAACGCATTGCGTCGACGGTATCGGTCACCACCGTCGGCGTGTTTGTCGATCAGCCGGCCGGCGAAGTGAATCAGATCGCCGACGCGGTCGGCCTGGGGGTCGTGCAGCTGCACGGCGCGGAAAGCGTCGACTACGCGCGGCAGATGACGCGGCCCGTGTGGAAGGCGCTCACGCTGGACGCGGCGATCGACGCCTGGCCGCCCGACATCATGGTGCTGCTCGACGCGCACGATCCGGCTCGCAAAGGCGGCACCGGCTTGACGATCGACTGGACGCGGGCGGCGGAGATCGCCAGGCGCCGGCAGGTGCTTCTGGCCGGCGGGCTGAAACCGGAGAACGTCGGCGACGCCGTCGCGCACGTGCGTCCGTACGGCATCGACGTGTCGTCGGGTGTGGAAGCCGCACCAGGAATAAAAGATCCCGGGCGCATCAAGGCGCTCTTCGAGGCACTCAATGGCAGTCATCACGCGACGCGATCCTGACGCGCGGGGGTACTTCGGCGAGTTCGGCGGACGCTTCGTCCCCGAAACGCTCGTCGAGCCGGTCGAACAGCTCGAACGCGCGTACTTCCAGGTGCGCGAGGATCCGGAGTTCGCCGCCGAGCTCGCGCACCTCCTCAAACACTACGTCGGCCGTCCGACGCCGCTCTACGAAGCACGGCGGCTGTCGAAGGAGTACGGCGGCGCGCGGATCTTTCTCAAGCGGGAAGACCTGACGCACACCGGCGCGCACAAGATCAACAACGCGCTCGGCCAGGCGTTGCTCGCGGTCCGCATGGGCAAGCAGCGCATCGTCGCGGAGACGGGCGCGGGACAGCATGGCGTGGCGACAGCGACGGCGTGCGCGCTCCTGGGTCTCGAGTGTCACGTCTACATGGGCACCGAAGACATGGCGCGGCAGGCATTGAACGTCTTCCGGATGCGGCTGCTCGGGGCGCGAGTCTGTCCGGTGGATTCAGGCAGCAGGACGCTGAAGGACGCGATCAACGAAGCGATGCGCGACTGGGTGACGAACGTGGCGGACACGTTCTACATCCTCGGCTCGGTGCTCGGCCCGCATCCGTATCCGCTGATGGTCCGTGAATTTCAGTCGGTCATCGGCAAAGAAGCCCGCGCGCAGGTCTTGGAGCAGACGGGACAGCTGCCGCGCGCGATCGTGGCCTGCATCGGCGGCGGGAGCAACGCGATGGGCATCTTCGACGCGTTCATTCCCGACAAGGACGTCCGGCTGATTGGCGTCGAGGCCGGCGGCGAGGCGATCGTCCGTGGACGGCACGCGGCGCGCTTCGCGGGCGGCAGCGAAGGCGTCCTGCAGGGCACGCGGACGTTCGTGCTGCAGGACGAGAACGGCAACATCGAGTCGACGCATTCGATTTCCGCCGGGCTCGACTACGCCGCGATTGGACCGGAGCATGCGTGGCTGCGCGCGATCGGGCGTGCGGAATACGCGCATGCCAGTGACGCCGAGGCGCTCGGTGCGTTTCAGCTGCTCGGCAGGCTCGAAGGGATTCTGCCGGCGCTCGAATCCGCGCATGCCGTCGCCTTCGCGCGAAAAGTCGCGGGCGAACTCGCGCCGGACGATGTGCTCGTCGTGAACCTGTCGGGGCGAGGGGACAAGGACGTGAACACGGTGGAACAATGCCTTCGCGTCTGACGGCGACGTTCGACGCGCTGCGGAAGGCGCAGCGGCCGGGCCTCGTGACGTACACGACGGCCGCCGACCCCGACATCGCCAGGTCCGCGGACATCCTGCGGGCGCTCGATCGCGCCGGCGCGGACGTGCTCGAGGTCGGCGTCCCGTTTTCGGATCCGCTGGCCGACGGTCCGGTGATTCAGCGCGCGACGGAGCGTGCGCTCGCGGCGGGCGGCAACCTTCGCGTGACGCTGGACATCATCCGGAAAGTGCGCATCGATGTGAAGGCGCCGATCGTCGTCTTCAGCTACGCGAACCCGCTGCTGCGAATGGGAACGGAGGAATTCGGCCGGCAGGCCGCGGCCGCGGGCGTCGACGGCGTCCTCGCGCTCGATCTGCCCATCGAAGAGGCGGGGGCGTTTCAGTCCACCATGGACGCCTCAGGACTTGATACGATCTTCCTTTTGAGCCCGACGACAACCGACGCGCGGATCGCGAAAGCCGCCAGGCTCGGACGCGGGTTTCTGTATGGAATCTCGCGGCTGGGAGTGACCGGCGCGCGCGCCGAAGTTGCCGCCGGCGCCGACGCGATGGTGAGGCGGATACGTGCGGTCACGCAGATGCCGATCGCGCTCGGCTTCGGGATTTCAACGCCCGACCACGTGGCGGAAGTCGGCGGCTATGCGGACGCGGCCGTGGTCGGAAGCGCGCTGGTGGATCTGATTGCGAAGGAGAGCGGATCGCCGGCGCTCATCGAGCGTGTGGATGCGTACGTGCGATCGCTGCGTGCGGCCTGCCGGCCGCGGGCGGCGGAGGCGAGATAAACAGGTATGCCGACCCTAGAGGATCTGCGCAAGGACATCGATCGGGTGGACGAGGTGCTCGTGCGCCTGCTGAACGAGCGGGCGCGCTGCGCGTGTGAAATCGGACGGATCAAGAAAGAGCAGAAGGTCGAAATCTACCAGCCCGAGCGCGAGAAGCAGGTGCTCGAGCACGTCAAGAACGTCGCCGCCGACGGGCCGCTCGAGCCCGAGGCGATCGCACGTCTGTTCGAGCGGATCATGGACGAAGCGCGGCGCCTCGAGCGCCGTGTCGTCCACGGCGAGTTGACCGAGAAGTAAGTGACTGTAGTAACGAAGGAGACCGACGTCATGGTTGTTGTCATGCAGGAACGGGCCAGCGAGGAGCAGATCGCCAAGGTCGTAGCCCGTCTGGTGGAACTCGGGATGGACGTGCACCGATCGACCGGTGTGTCGCGCACGGTGCTCGGCGTCGTCGGACAGAAGCGGCCCGATCCCGGCCTGATCGAGATGATGGACGGCGTGCACGAGGTGATGCGCATCTCGGAGCCGTACAAGCTCGCGAGCCGCACGTTCAAACCCGAAGGCACGGTCGTGACCGTCGGAGACGTACGCATCGGCGGGGACGAGGTCATCGTCATGGCGGGCCCCTGCTCGGCGGAGACCGAGGAGCAGGTCAACGCGACGGCGGCGGCCGTGCGCAAGGCCGGCGCGAAGATCCTGCGCGGCGGCGCGTTCAAGCCGCGGAGTTCGCCGTACACCTTCCAGGGTCTCGGCGAAGAGGGCCTGAAGATGCTGAGCGCCGCCTCGAAGGCGCACAACATGCCCCTCATCACCGAGGTGATGGACGCCAATCAGATTGAGCTGATCGGGCGCTACACGGACATCTATCAGGTCGGCGCGCGCAACATGCAGAACTTCACGCTGCTGCGGGAGCTCGGCAACACGCGCAAGCCGGTGCTGCTCAAGCGCGGTCTCGCCGCGACGATCGAAGAGTGGGTGATGTCGGCCGAGTACATCCTGAGCGGCGGCAACACCGACGTGATCCTCTGCGAGCGCGGCATCCGGACGTTCGAAACGGCGACGCGCAACACGTTCGACCTCTCGGCGATTCCGGTCGTCAAGAAGATGTGCCATCTGCCGGTCGTCGCGGATCCGAGCCACGGCGCAGGACGCCGGGACATGGTCGTGCCGATGGCACGCGCCGCGGTGGCCGCGGGCGCCGACGCGCTCATCATCGAAGTGCACTGCGATCCCGATCACGCGTTGAGCGACGGCGCGCAGTCGCTCTTCCCGACGCAGTTCGATCGCCTGATGGCCGAGCTGCGGATCATCGCTCCGGCAATCGGCCGGACGATTTGTCTCGAGCCGGTTGCGAGGCGCGGGTGGGGTTCGTAGGCAGGACCTGAAGGTCCTGCTTCACAGCCGGGATTGCGGAAGGCATAAGAGAACGGATGGAGCTACCCGTCATTCAACCCGGCGCGCTGAATCGCAGAGCGCCGCAGGAGCCGATCTTCCCGAAGGTCGGCATCGTCGGCCTCGGGCTGATCGGGGGATCGATCGCGCTCGCCGCGCGGCAGATCTGGCCCGCGTCGCTCGTGATCGGCGTCGACAACAAGGACGTCCTCGAGACGGCGATGCGGCTGCATGCGATTGACGTCGCCGCCGACGATCCGTACGTCCTCGCCGAAGCCGATCTGGTGATTCTCGCCGCGCCGGTGAAGCAGAACATCGAGCTGCTCGCCGGGCTCGACGAGAACGTCACGCAGCCGGCGGTGGTCACCGACGTCGGCAGCACGAAACGTGCGATCGTCGACGCCGCGCGCGGCCTGCCGCCGAAGTTCACGTTCATCGGCGGCCATCCGCTTGGCGGCGCGGCGAAAGGCGGCCTCGAGAACGCGCGGCCGGATCTGTTCGAGGGCCGGCCGTGGCTGCTGACGCCGGCGAGCGAGGCCGGAGAATCGCTCGAGAAGCTGTCGATGTTCGTCAAAGCGCTCGGCGCCGAGCCGCGCATCGTCGACGTCGCCACGCATGATCGCCTGCTCGCGTACCTCAGCCATCTGCCGCAACTCACCGCCAGCGCGCTCATGAAAGTCGTCGGCGGCGCCGTCGGATCGCAGGGCCTCGACCTCTCGGGAAAGGGGCTCGCCGATACGACGCGTCTCGCGTCGAGCCCGCCGGAGATCTGGCGCGACATCGCGGCCACCAACAGCGACGAGATCGGTCCCGCGCTCGACACGCTCATCAGCGTGTTGCAGGATCTGCGTCGCGATCTGCCCAGAGGCGACGCGTTGTCGGACGTCTTCACGGAAGCCGCCGAGTGGCGGCGTCATCTGAAGCAGTAAACAACTCTCCACCGCGGAGGAAAAGAGGAAAGGAGGCGCTCCGTTTCCTCCTTTCCTCCGTGGTGGAGAG
>DATNBT010000326.1:0-8838 GCA_035571855.1 Vicinamibacterales bacterium | reverse complement strand
GTGAGCCTCTCGGCGCCCGCGCGCACCGGCGCTCCTCCGTCGCGCGACGCCACGGTCGTCGTCGAACAATCGCTGGCGGATCCCCAGCCGACGCCGTCGCCGGCCGACACGGCGATTGTGCCGACGTCCTTCGTGCCGGTCACCGTGCGCACGCCGTTCGCGACGAGGGAAGGCGTTCCAGAGCCGCCGACCGGGAACTTCACGTTCAACGTCCTCGCGCCGTCCGGCGCGGTGCTCGTCGACGCCGAAGTCTCGCGGCAGGACGTCGAGGCCGCGCGCACGGCGCTCCAGCAGCGCGTCGGCGCGATTGCCCTGGCGGTGCTGGCCGTCACGCTGCTGCTCGCGACCGGACCGCTCCTCGACCAGCGGCGGCGCGCGGCGGGCCGCACGGAGTACGTCGTCGAGACGCTGTCGATCGCGGCGATCGTCGTCGGCGTCCGGTGGATCGCGCTTGCGGCGATCTCCACCGTCGCGGACGTCCAGCGGATCGATTCTCCGCTCAACATTCTCGTGACGGGCCTGACGCTGCTCGCACTGGTCGCGCTCGCGATCAGCCTCGTCGAACGCCGCCGCATCGCGTTTCCGCGGCCGGCCTACCATCCAGCCGACGATCGCGCGTTCAGAGCCCGCACGGTGGCTTGGTACTTTGTCGCCGGTGTGGCCGGCGCGTTCGCCATTCAGCTCTACGAGCAGTTCCTGCAGGGTGTCGTCGCGCGCACGCAGCTCGACGTCCTGCACTTCTCGCTGCATCCCCTCGACACGTCGCGCTTCGCCGTCGGCTTCGGCCTGATCGTCCTGCACGCCGCCGTCGTCTGGGGCGTGGCGCTCACGTTCCACGCGGTGCGCGTCGTCCGGCGGGTGCGGCTCGCGGCGCACATCGTCCCGGCGATCGTCTGGGGCGCGGGCGGCGCGCTGGTGCTCGCCGCGCTGTGGATCCGATCGCCCGCCGTGCCGCTCGGACCGCCGCTGCTGGCGCTCGCGATGGCCGGAGCGTGCGCGCTCGTCCTCGGCAAGTGGCCGCTGCATGCGCGGCGCGCGACGCAGGCGGCGCGGCTCGCGTCGCTGTTCGTCGCCCTCGTTGCGCCGGCGCTGGCGCTCTATCCGTCGCTGTTCGCGTTCGGAACGGCGGCGAAGGAGCAACTGATTGCCTCGGAGTACGCGCCGCAGGCGTTGACGCAGCGGGACGAACTGAAAGACCGGCTGTACGCGACGCTGGACGAGATCGACGCGCTGCCCGCCCTACCCGACCTCGTGCGGGGCGCGTCGGGGCCGGCCATCGACCGCGCATTGAACGTCTGGCTCGGCACCGACCTCGCGACATACCGCCTCACGTCGGCGATCGAGCTGTACAGCGCCGACGGCGCCATGATCAGCCGCTTCGCGCTGAACCTTCCCGAGTACGCGACGCCGCGACATGAAGCGTCGAGCTGCGACTGGGAGGTCTTCGAGGAGGTGCTGCCCTTCGGCGCCGCCGAGCGTCACGTGCCGCAGGCGAGCAAAGGTATCTGCGAGGACGGCGTCATCCGCGGATCGATCGTCGTTCGCGTGATGCTCGACTACAAGCGGCTGCCGTTCCTGTCGCCGCAGAATCCGTATCTCGAGTCGTTGAGCGCGGAACGCGTGGCCGCGCCGGAAGGATCGCAGGGCAACGACATCGAGTTCGTCGCGTACGGGTGGAGCCGCGCGCCGTTCAGCGAAGCGGGCACGAGCACGTGGCAGCTGCCCGACGACCTGTTCATGCACCTCGTCGAGTCGCGCGAGCCGTTCTGGACGACGCTGCCGCGCAACGACAGCACGTTCCGCGTGTACTTCACGAGCGATCGCGGCGGCATCTACGCCATCGGATACCCGGTGCTGACGGCGTTCGGCCACCTGGTGAACCTGGCGGAACTGCTCGTGCTCGTCGGCGTGCTGTACGCCCTGCTGCTCGCCGGCGCGAGTCTGTTCTCGATCGTGACGTCCGTGACTCCCGCCAGCGGACGGGAACTGCTGCGCGAGTTCCGCTCGAGCTTCTATCGCAAGCTGTTTCTCGCGTACGTCGCGGTCGCGGTCGTGCCGGTGGCGATTCTCGCGTTCGGCGTGCGGACATACTTCGCGCGGCAGGCCGGGGCCGACCTCGAAGATGTGGCCGCGAAGACGGCCACCATCGCGCAGCGGCTCGTCGAAGACTACGCGTCGCTGCAGCAGCGGGGCGCGTCGACGCTCGCCTCGATCGACGACACCGTGATGGTGCTCGTCAGCCGCGCGATCGGACAGGACGTGAATCTGTTCGACCGGTCCACGCTGGAGGCGTCGAGCCAGCGCGATCTGTTCGCGTCGGGCCTGCTCTCGATGCGGACGCCGAGCACCGCGTACGTCCACGTCATCCTGGAACGCCTCCCGGTGTTCGTCGGCGTCGAACAGCTCGCCGACTTTCCGTACCGGATCGCCGCCGCGCCCGTGCGCGCCGGCAATCGCGACGGCATCGTCATCGTGCCGCTGCCACTCGGGCAGCAGCAGCTCGAGCGGCAGATCGACGAGCTCGATCGCCAGGTCATCTTCGGCGCCGTGCTGGTGATGCTCGTCGGCGCCGCCATGGGGTACTGGATGGCGGAACGCATCGCGGATCCGGTGAGCCGGCTGGGCCGCGCCACCCGCCGCATCGCCCGCGGCGATCTGGACGCGCGTGTGGCCGCCGAAACCGCCGACGAGCTCGGCCGGCTCGTGAAAGACTTCAACGCGATGGCGACCGATCTGAAGCTCCAGCGCGCGGAGCTCGAACGGACGCAGCGGCTCGAAGCGTGGGCGGAGATGGCGCGCCAGGTCGCGCACGACATCAAGAACCCGCTCACGCCCATCCAGCTGTCGGCCGAGCATGCGCAGCGCGTGAACAACGACAAGGGACGGCCGCTCTCGCCGGCGCTCGACGAGTGCGTCAACGCGATCCTCCATCAGGTGTCGCTGCTGCGTCAGATCGCGTCGGAGTTCTCGAACTTCGCGTCCTCCCCGACCGCGCGTCCTGAAGCCACCCGCCTCGGTCCGCTGCTCGACGAAGTGGTGTCGCCGTACCGCACCGGCCTTGCCGGCCGCGTCGCGATCGACGTCAGCGTGCCGGACGATCTGCCCACGCTCTCGATCGATCGGACACTCTTCGCGCGCGCGTTGACCAACGTCATCGAGAACGCGCTGCATGCGATGCCGGGCGCGGGCACGCTCGCGATACGCGTCTCCCGCGCGGTGAGCAACGGGCCCCGCGTTTCGATTGCCATCGCGGACAGCGGAGTCGGCATGGACGCCGAAGCCCTTGCGAGAATCTTCGAGCCGTATTTTTCGACGAAGGCGACGGGAACGGGGCTGGGTCTGACGATCGCGAAGCGGAATATCGAACTGCTCGGGGGAACGATCGACGTGACCAGCGCGAGAGGCGCCGGGACGACCGTGACGATTACGCTGCCGTCCTCTTGAAGCGCGACCACGCCAGGCCGATGAATCCCGAGGCCAGGTATGTGTAGGCCGCCACGATGAGCGCGATCTTGGGGTGCATCGCGATGGCGACGATGGCCGCGGCGATGATCACGAGGACGCGGAACGAGCGGCGGCTCTTGAGATCGAGATCCTTGAAGCTGCGGTACTTGATCGTGCTGACCATCAGGATCGCCGGCACCAGCACCATGAGGAGCACGGGCAGCGCGGCGCGGTAGTCGAAGAGGCCGTACGGGTAGATGTAGACCGTCGCCGCCGGGACCGCCGCCGCCGCCGGGCTCGGCATGCCGACGTAGTACCGCTTGTCCCCGCCTTTCGTGCTGATGACGTTGAAGCGCGCGAGCCGCATCGCCGCGCACGCGACGAACATGAACGCCGCCGCCCAACCGAGGCGGCCGAGCGGCTGCAGTCCCCACGCGAAGGACATCACCGCCGGCGCGATGCCGAACGAGATGACGTCGGCGAGCGAGTCGAGCTGAAGGCCGAACTCGCTCTCGGTGCCCGTCATGCGCGCGAGGCGGCCGTCGAGCGCGTCGAGCAGGTACGCGATGCCGATGAGCGGCGCGGCCATGTCGTACTCGCCGCGCAGCGAATACACGACGCTCGCGTATCCGCACCACATGTTGCCCATCGTGAAGAGGCTGGGAAGAAGCGAGACGCCCCGCCGCGGGCGCTGCGATCGCGGGCCCTTGTCCGTGGCGCGCCGGAAGAAACGCAGGCGCCCCCCGTCGGGGTTGCTGAGCACGCTACGAGTGTAGCACCGCGATCACGGATTCGCCGCCGCGCACGGTTGCACCGACCTGCACGGTGATCGTCGCCGTCACCGGAAGGAAAACATCCATGCGCGATCCGAATTTCATGATGCCGAGCCGCTGGCCCGCGCGCACCTCGTCGCCGCCGGTCAGACGGCAGACGACGCGGCGCGCCAGCATGCCGACGATCTGCCTGGTGACGATCGGCTGGCCGTGATGGTCGATCCAGATCTCGCTGCGTTCGTTCTTCCCGCCGGCGTCGTGGCGGTACGCGGGAAGAAAGGCGCCGGGGTGAAGCGTCACGCGCGTCACGCGGCCGGACGCGGGCACGCGGTTGACGTGCACGTCCATCGGCGACAGGAAGATGCTGACCTGCTTCCAGGTCCCGGGCGGCGCGCCGTCGGGGATCATCTCGCCCGCGACGAGCACACGGCCGTCGGCCGGGGCGAGGACTTCTTCGTCGCGATGCGCGGGGGGGACGACCCGTTCCGGGTCGCGGAAGAAGAACAGGAAGAACGCCGCAAGCGCGGCCAACGGCGCGGCGGCAATCCAGAAACCCCAGACTGCGGCCGCGACCGCGAACACGAGCGCGCCGAGAATGAACGGAAACCCTGCTCTATCGACGCGCAGCAAAAATGGTCAGTGACTCTGACGCCGGATGGATTCCATCCGATCCTTTAATTGCAGCTTGCGTTTCTTGAGGGTGACTTCTTCGAGCTGTTCGGGTTCTGAGAGGTAGTGTCGGGTTGAGAGCTGGGTGAGTCTGTCTTCGAGGTCGTGATGCTGGGCGGCAAGTACTTTCAACTCGTCCGACTTCTGGTCATTCATGGCCCGCCTCCTTGAATTGGCTGCAAACTAACACAAGGTTTGCGGACCTTGCAAGCTCAAGGCAGCCGTTCCTTCCACAGCACAAGCGCATCTTCGACGGGATTGCTGTAGTACCCGCGGCGGACGCCCGCGACCGTGAAGCCGAACCGCTCATACAGCCGCTGCGCGGGCTGGTTCGAGTGCCGCACTTCGAGCGTCGCGCGCACCGCGCCCAGCCTGGCGCCGTCTTCGAGCACCCGCGTCAGCAGCGCCGTGCCCGCCTTCGCGCGCCGGTGCTCCGGCGCGACGGCGAGGTTGTTGATGTGCAGCTCGTCGAGCACGCGCCAGAACGAGCAGAAGCCGACGATGGCGCGCGATGACGCCGACTTGGCGAGATAGAAGAAGGACACGTCCGTGTTCTCGAGCTCCGAGAGGTACATCTCCTTCGTCCACGGGCTCGTGAACGACGCTTCCTCGATGGCGAGAATCGTGTCGATGTCGTCCCGCGATGCCAGCGGCTCAACGACCCACATTGTTCCTGGCCAGTTCCGCATCCGGTCGGCGTATATATAAAGGATGCACGGCGGCGGGCGAAATAGTCTGTTCGCGTGATGCCTGCACGGCGCCCATCCGTCCGATCGCGCCGGCCAGCAGCGGCGGCGCCGGCGCGCCCAGATACCGGGCGGCGCCGTCCCCCGTGAAGACCGCGGACGACAAATCGTGCGTCGCCCACGACGCGCGCATCGCGTCCGGCTGCGCGACCGTCGGCGGCTCGAGCTCGACGAGGCGCTCCGGCGTGAAGAGCGGCGCGTCCGTCACCCGATACAGCGCGGCGAACACCTCCCCGCGCTGCGCGTCGACCCACGACGCGACCAGCGAGCCTGGACCGAGGCGTTCGCTCGCGCGCTGCGCCAGCGCCTCCAGCGCGGAGACAGCGGCGATACGGCGTCCCGTCACCAGCGCCAGGCCCTGAATCGTCGCGATCCCGATGCGGAGTCCCGTGAACGATCCCGGGCCGACGGCCACGGCGAACACATCGATCGAATCCCAGGACGCGCCGAGCTGCGCGAGCTCGGCCGGCAGCCGTTCGCCGTGCGTACGCGATCCATCGCCCGCCCGCTCGTCGACCACGCGATCGTCGACGACGAGTGCGACGCTGCCGGCGCGAGTCGTCGTGTCCAGGGCAAGCACGCGCATGTGGAATCCGGTCTAAAATTTAACCACATATGTCAGCGTCGGCGACGCCCGCGATGCGTCAGTACCTCGATGCGAAGGATCAGCATCGGGACTCCATCGTGCTGTTCCGCATGGGCGACTTCTACGAGATGTTCTACGAGGACGCGCTCGTCGCCGCGCGCGCGCTCGAACTGACGCTGACCTCGCGCTCCAAGGATGCCAACGGCGGCGGCATCCCGATGTGCGGCGTGCCGCACCACGCCATCGACACCTACATCGCGCGCCTCGTGAAGAAAGGCTTTCGCGTCGCGATCTGCGACCAGGTCGAGGATCCGAAGAAGGCCAAGGGCCTCGTCAAGCGCGAGGTCGTGCGCGTGGTCTCCCCGGGCACGCTGACCGACGCCAACTTCCTCGACGCGCGCGAGCCGGCGTTTCTCATGGCGATCGCGCCCGCGAACGGCAAGGGCGTGACGACGTACGGCGTCGCCCTGCTGGATCTGTCGACCGGCGAGTTCACCGCGGCGGAGTACGACGGCGCGGACGGCACGCAGGCGCTCGCCGACGAGCTCTCCCTGCTCAGGCCGCGCGAGATCGTCGCGCCGGCCGGTGCCTTGTTGCCTCCCGAGCTCGGCGCGTCCGGCATCCCGCTCACCAGCGTGGACGCGTGGACGTTCGACGGCGAGTCCGCGCGGCGGACGCTGTTGACCCAGCTGCGTGCGAACGGGCTCGAAGGCTTCGGCCTCGACGGCCATCCGTCGGCGGTCTCGGCAGCCGGCGCGCTCGTCCATCACCTTCGCGGCACGCAGAAAGTCGACCTGGCCCACGTCAGCCAGATCGCGTATCGCCAGCGTGCCGACGCGCTGCTGATCGACCCCACGACCATCAAACACCTCGAAGTGCTCGAGGGCTCCGAGGGCGGACGCGAAGGCTCCCTGCTCGACGAGCTCGACAGGACGATGACCTCCATCGGCAGCCGGCTGCTGCGGTCGTGGCTGCTCCGCCCGCTGGTCTCGATTGAGCCGATTCGAGATCGGCTCGACGCCGTCGAGGAGCTCGCGTTCCGCGCGACGGAGCGCGCGAAGTTCCGGGACACGGTCAAAGCGGTGCAGGACCTCGAACGGCTGCTGGCGCGGGCCGCGCTCGGCACCGCCGGGCCCCGCGATCTCGTGGGCCTGAAGCAGTCGCTGGCCGTGCTGCCGCGCGTGCGCACGGTCCTGTCCGAGCTGCAGGCGCCGCTGCTGAAGTCCCTGCTGGCGGAAATCGACGACCTGGTCGACGTCCGCGACGAGATCGAACGGACGCTGATCGACGAGCCGCCCGCGCTCGCCCGCGACGGCGGTTTCACCCGCGACGGACGCGACGGCGAGATCGACGACCTCCGCCGCATCAGCCGCTCCGGCAAGCAGGTCATCGCGGAGATGGAGGAAGCCGAGCGCGCGCGGACCGGCATCGCGTCGCTGAAGGTGCGCTACAACCGCGTCTTCGGCTATTACATCGAAGTCTCCAAGTCGAACCTCCACGCCGTGCCGTCCGACTACCTCCGCAAGCAGACGATCGCGGGCGGCGAACGATTCATCACGCCGGCGCTGAAGGAATACGAAGAGAAAGTGCTCGGGGCCGACGAGCGGATCCTCGAGCGCGAGCTCGAGATCCTGGACACGCTCCGTTCGGCCGTCGCCGCCGAGGCGCCGCGCATCCAGATGTCCGCGCGGGCGCTGGCGGCGCTCGACGTGCTGGCCTCGCTCGCCGACGTCGCGTCCAACAACAACTACATCAAGCCGCACGTCCACGACGGCGACGAGATGGTCGTCGTCGACGGCCGCCACCCTGTCGTCGAGCGGCACGCCGTGCCGGGATCGGGCGCGGCCGGCGCGGACGGCTTCGTCCCGAACGACATCACGCTGAACGGCACGGCAAGCCAGCTCGTGATCCTCACCGGGCCGAACATGGGCGGCAAGTCCACGTACCTGCGGCAGACCGCGCTGCTGTGTCTCATGGCGCAGGCGGGATCGTTCGTGCCCGCACGCGACGCCAAGATCCCCGTGGTCGATCGGATGTTCGCGAGAGTCGGTGCGTCGGACAACATCGCGCGCGGACAGTCGACGTTCATGGTCGAAATGCAGGAGACGGCGAACATCCTGCACCAGGCGACGGCGCGCAGCCTGGTCGTGCTCGACGAGATCGGCCGCGGGACGTCGACGTTCGACGGCCTGAGCATCGCCTGGGCGGTCGCCGAACACCTCGCGACGAACACGCGCGCGCGGCCGAAGACGCTGTTCGCGACGCGTTACCACGAGCTGACGGACCTCGCCGACGCCACCCCCGGCGTCGTCAACTTCCACGTCGCGGTCCGCGAGTGGAAGGACGACATCGTGTTTCTGAGGAAGATCGTGCCGGGCCGCTCGGATCGCAGCTACGGCATCCAGGTCGCGCGGCTCGCGGGTCTGCCTGCGAATGTGATCGCGCGCGCGCGTGAAATCCTGCAGGCGCTCGAGCGCGATGAGCTCGCGCGCGGCGGACGGCCGTCGGTCAGCGGGACGAAAACGGATCCGCAGCGTCAGCTGGGCCTGTTTCAGGCGCCGGCGGAGAAAGACGACAAGTTGCGCGAGAGGCTGGCGGCCGTCGACGTCGATCGGCTCAC
>DATNBT010000325.1:0-24557 GCA_035571855.1 Vicinamibacterales bacterium | reverse complement strand
GCGCGCTGCTGCAACCCGATCCGCGGCGAGAAAATCGTCGGATACATCACGCGCGGCAAGGGCGTTTCCGTGCACTCGGCGACCTGTCCGAACGTCGTCAACCTGCTCTACGACCCCGAGCGTCGCATTGACGTCGAGTGGGACAAGACCGACGCGGTGGCCCGCTACACGGTCAAGCTGACGATGGAAGTCGAGGACCGCAAGGGGCTGCTCGCGGCCGTCAGCGCCAAGATCGCCGACATCAACACGAACATCCGCAACATGGAGGCGCACACCGACGACGATCGGCGCGCGCGGATCGACGTCACCGTCGAGATCAGCGACCTGAAGCATCTCGAGCGGGTGATGAAGTCGTTGAAGACCGTGGATGGGGTGCTGGATGTGGAGCGGGCGGGAGGGGCCGGACGGGCCGGATAAGCCCGCCTATCCCGCCTCGTACGACGCGATCGCGTCGATCTCGATGCGCGCGTCGCGCGGAAGCTTTGCCGCCTGGACCGTCACGCGCGCCGGCTTCGGATCGCCGAAGTACGACGAGTAGACCTCGTTGACGGCGGCGAAGTCGTTCATGTCCGCGAGAAAGATCGTCGTGCGGACGACGTGATTGAACGTGAGGCCGGCCGCTGTGAGCAACGCGCCGAGATTGTCCATCACGCGGCGCGCGCAGGCCGCGGCGTCGCCGGCGACGAGCTGACCTGTCTTCGGATCGATCGGAATCTGCCCCGACATGAAGAGCAGCTGCCCGGCGCGCAGCGCGGGCGAATAGGCGCCCCCGGCGGCCGGCGCGTCCGGACTGGAGATCAGCTGTTTCACGCCGCTTTGGTCACCTTGCCGGAGCGGAGGCAACGCGTGCACACCCGGATACGGCGGTTGCCTCCGCCGATCCTGGCACGGACTTTCTGGAGGTTCGGCTCGAACCGGCGCGCGCTGACGTTATTGGCGTGGCTGTGTTGACGCCCCACCACCGGGGCTTTGCCGCAGACTTCGCAATGCTTGGCCATCTGGACCTCAAATCCTCGTTCGGGAACCCCTAAGTATATCGTCTGAAGTGACGGATTTGCCACGCTGTGGCGGCCCGTCCCCACCGCTCAGCAATTACCCGTCTCCTGAACGTCCCTTCCATAGGACAGATTCGACCCCTCCAGGTGGAAACCATTTCGAGGAACATGGCGTCTAACCCGGCGAGTTTATTTGAACAAACGGTCTAATTTTGATGTATAGTCTGCCAACTAATTTTGGGTTAGTAACTTAACCGTTGTCCGCTCATAAGCGTCTTAAGAACGTGCAACGGACGGGTAAGAAACCAGCGACGAAGCTGGAAAGAAAATGCGACAGCTCGACACGGCATTCATACGACTTTAGGTAGAGAAATTAATGGCACTTCATTTGCAGACCGACTGGCATTCATACTGCGGCCCGGAAACCCGGGGAACGGAAGGAGCGGCGTCATGAGGGAAATGAACACAGAAATCAACACGGGCAGATCGAACCGTTATCGCGAACTGAAACAGATGCTCGAAGGCCGCCGGCGCGAACTGCAGGCCGAAGTTCAGGGCAAGATGCGAGACGTTCGCACGACCGGTGAGGTCACCAAGCTGTCCGAGGTCTTCGACGCCGTCGAGAGCTCCGAAGCCGACATCCAGGAAGATATCGAGCTCGCGCTCATCCAGATGAAGTCCGAGACCCTCGCGAAAGTCGACGACGCGCTGGCGCGTCTCGAGCAGGGCACCTACGGCAACTGCTTCGAGTGCGCCGAGGAAATCGCCGAGAAGCGTCTGCGCGCGCTGCCGTTCGCGGTACGCTGCAAGGACTGCGAAGAAGCGAAGGAAGCGGTCGAGACCCGCCAGCGTCAGCTGACGGCCCGCCGCGGCGCGACGTCACTCTTCTTCGACCTGTAACACACGTTACGGCGTCCTGTTCGGGCTCCGCCGGTGGCGGAGCCCGTCGTCGTCTCTCCGCCCTCCGGCAGTAATTCCCACACGGCACGCTGTTTTCTATAAAGTGAGGTCGCCATGAGCGATCAACTCGAGAACCTCAAGCCCGAGGATCTGTCCTCCGGCGACCGGCCGCTCACGATTCCGCCCGAGCTCCCCGTGCTGCCGCTGCGGGATACGGTGCTTTTTCCGAACTCTTTCATGCCGCTCGCCGTCGCGCGCGAGAGCTCCGTCCGTCTGATCGACGACGCCATTACCGGTGGAAAGCTCATCGCCGTCTTCACGCAGCGCGACGCGTCCGTTGAAGAGCCCGGCCAGGCGGATCTTTATCCGGTCGGCACGGCCACGCACATCCACAAGATGTTCAAGCTGCCGGACGGCAGCCTGCGTCTCATCGTCCAGGGCCTCTCGCGGCTCACGCTCGACGAGATCGTCTCGACGCATCCGTATCTCCGCGCGAAAGTCACGCAGGCCGTCGAAGGCACGACCGAAGCCGACGCGCTGGAAATCGATGCCCTCGCGCGGAACATCAAGACCAACTTCCAGCAGGTGGTGTCGCTCTCGCCGCTGCTGTCCGACGACCTGCAGACGCTCGCGACCAACATCAGCGAGCCCGGCCGTCTGGCCGACTTCATCGCCTCCTCGCTCTCGACGATCAGCACGGCCGTCAAGCAGGACGTGCTCGAGACGCTCGACATCCGCGCGCGCATGGACAACCTGAACCGGATCCTGATCAAGGAGCTCGAAGTGCTCGAGCTCGGATCGAAGATCCAGTCGCAGGTGCAGTCCGAGGTCGGCAAGAACCAGCGCGACTACTTCCTTCGCGAGCAGCTGAAGGCGATCCAGAAGGAGCTCGGCGAGGGCGACGATCAGACGAAGGAAATCGAGGAGCTGGCCGAGAAGATCGAAGCCGCGGGCATGCCCGAGACGGTCAAGAAGGAGGCGCTTCGCGAGCTCGATCGTCTGTCGAAGATGCCGGTGGCCGCCGCCGAGTACACGGTCTCGCGCACGTATCTCGACTGGCTCGTCGCGCTGCCCTGGAACAAGCGCACGGACGAGACGATCGATCTGCCGAAGACGAAGACGGTCCTCGACGCCGATCACTCGGGACTGGAGAAAGCCAAGGACCGGATCCTCGAATACCTCGCGGTCCGCAAACTGAACCCGGACGTGAAAGGGCCGATCCTCTGCTTTGCCGGACCTCCCGGAGTGGGCAAGACGTCGCTCGCGAAGTCGATTGCGACGTCGCTCGGCCGCAAGTTCGTGCGCGTGTCGCTCGGCGGCATGCGTGACGAAGCCGAAATCCGCGGACATCGCCGCACCTACATCGGCGCGCTGCCGGGACAGGTCATCCAGGGGCTCCGCCGCGCCGATTCCAAGAACCCGGTCTTCATCCTCGACGAGATCGACAAGCTCGGGTCGGATTTCCGCGGCGATCCTTCGTCGGCGCTGCTCGAGGTGCTCGACCCCGAGCAGAACAACACGTTCCGCGATCACTACCTCGACGTCCCGTTCGATCTGAGCGAAGTGCTGTTCATCACGACCGCGAACATCCTCGATCCGATTCCGCCGCCGCTGCGCGACCGCATGGAAGTGCTCGAGATCGCCGGCTACACGGAAGAGGAGAAGCTGAAGATCGCGACCGACCATCTGATTGCCAAGCAGATCAAGAACCACGGGCTGACCGACGAACAGATTCGATTCACGCCCGACGCGATCCGCGCGGTGATCCGCGGCTACACGCGTGAGGCCGGCGTCAGGAATCTCGAGCGTGAAATCGGATCGCTCTGCCGGAAGGTCGCGCGCCGCCGCGCCGAAGCGACGGACGGCGTCGGCCTGATCGAAATCACTCCCGACGTCGTCGTCGAGATGCTCGGCGCGCCGAAGTTCATGGACGAGGAGATGGAGGAGCGCACGAAAGATCCCGGCGTGGCCATCGGCCTCGCCTGGACGCCGACCGGCGGCGAAGTGCTCTTCATCGAGGCGTCGCGGATGGCCGGCACCGGTTCGCTGACGCTGACGGGACAGCTGGGCGACGTCATGAAGGAATCGGCGCGCGCCGCGCTGTCGTGGCTGCGCATGCACGCGAAGGCGTACAGCATCGATCCGGACTTCTTCAAGAACGCCGAGATGCACGTGCACGTGCCGTCGGGCGCAATCCCGAAGGACGGCCCGTCGGCGGGCGTGACGATGGCGACGGCGATGGCGTCGATCCTCACGGGGCGCGCCGTGCGCGGCGATGTGGCGATGACAGGGGAAATCACGCTGTCAGGCCGCGTGCTGCCGATCGGCGGCGTGAAGGAAAAAGTTCTCGCGGCGCGCCGCGTCGGCATTCACGAGGTGATTCTGCCGAAGCAGAACGAGAAGAACGTGAACGAGGACCTGACGCCGGAGCTGCGGAAGGACCTCACGATTCATCTCGTCTCGACGATCGACGAAGTGCTGGCCATCGCCCTGCAGCCGGTGTCGAGCGACCGCCCGCATCACCACAAGAAGCCGCGCAGGACGAATCAGATCAGCGACAGGGCGTAGGCCGTCTTCAGATCGACGATGTCGCCGCGGGCCAGCATCGCTCTGGCCTCGGCGACGGTCGTCGGATGCACGCTGATGTCCTCGTCGTCGTCCGGCGCGTGCGTGGAATCCGGCGCCGGCGCGTGCAGGCCGGTCGCTTTGAAATAGATCATCTCTTCGTCGCAGTAGCCCGGAGCGGGAAACATCGACGCCAGCCGTTCGACGCGGCCCGGCGCGAGCCGCGTTTCCTCTTCGCACTCGCGCATCGCGGCCGCTTCGGGCGCCTCGCCCGGATCGATGCTGCCGGCGGGAAACTCCCACAAGACACGCTTCACGCTGTGCCGGTACTGACGGATCAGGATGACGCGCCCGTCGTCGAGTACGGGGATGAGCACCACGCAGGGCGCGTGGCGGATGGTCGCCATTTCGTGCGTGCGGCCGTCGGCGAGCGAAACCTGCTCGACGTCAACCGCGAACACGCGGGTCGTACAGACGATCGCCATGGATTTGCTCCGTCAGGTCGTCGAGCACCTGCTGCAGGTCCTGCGGCAGCGGGCTCATGAATTCCATGCGGCGTTTCTCGGTGGGATGCGTGAAGACGAGCCGCGCCGCGTGCAGGAACGGACGCGTGAGGTGCGTCACCGCGCGGAGATCGCCGGGCACGCGCCTGTGGACGCCGCCGTACAGCGGATCGCCGACGATCGGGTGGCCGATCGCGCTCAAGTGGACGCGGATCTGATGCGTGCGTCCCGTATGAATCGCGATGTGCGCGAGCGTCAGGACGACGCCGAACTTCTCGGCCTTGACGATTCGCGTGACCGCTTCGCGGCTGCGCCGCGCTTTCGCGGACATCTTCTTGCGGTTGTTCGGATCGCGGCCGATCGGCGCGTCGATGCGCCGGCCGGCCTGCACCTCGCCCCAGACGAGCGCGATGTATTCCTTTTCGACTTCACGGTCGTGAAACTGCCGCGACAGCTCTTCGTGCGCCGCGTCGTTCTTGGCGACCACCATCAGCCCCGACGTGCCGCGATCGAGGCGATGCACGATGCCGGGACGCTTTTCGCCGCCGATGCCGCTGAGGTCGTCGACGTGATGCAGCAGCGCGTTGACGAGCGTGCCGCTCGAATGTCCCGCGGCGGGATGAACGACCATCCCCGCCGGTTTGTCGACGACGATCACGTCCTTGTCCTGAAAGATGATCGGCAGGGGCAGCGCCTCGGCCTCGGGCGTCGCGTCGACGGGCTCGGGCAGGTCGACGTCCACCGTCTGTCCCGCCTTCATCGACTGATTCGCCTTGCCCGGACGGCCGTCCACCCGGACGTGACCGTCCTTGATCAGCCGCTGGATGTTCGAACGCGAATGGCCGCCGAGGACAGAGGTGAGAAAGACGTCGAGGCGCGCGCCGGCGCTCTCGTCCGTGACCGCGAACGTGGTGCTCACGCGGCGCGCTGGCTGCGGGCTCCCTCGTGCGCGGGTCCGCGGCTGAACCGGCCGAGATAGACGAGCATGCCGATGGCCAGCGGCGCGAGGATCAGCGAGATGAACTGCGAGCTCGAGAACGGACCGACCGAACCGCGCGGATCGTCGCGGTAGTACTCGATGAAGTAGCGCGAGATCGCGTAGAGCAGCATGTACAGCCAGAACGTGCGGCCCGCGAACCGGCGTCCCCTCTTCTCGCTGAAGAGCAGGATCAGCAGGATCAGGAACTCCGCGCCGGCTTCATAGAGCTGCGTGGGGTGCAGCGGCACGTTGAGCGGCGTGCCGACGTTGGCCGCCGCGAACGGGCTGGTGAACGTGATCGCCCACGGCACGTTCGTCGGTTTGCCCCAGCAGCAGCCCGCGAAGAAACAGCCGAAGCGGCCGACGACGTGGCCGAGCGCGATGCCGGGCGCGAACACGTCGCAGGTGGTCCACAGCGGAAGCCCGACCTTCCTGATGTAGAGCAGCGCGACGGACACGGCGACGATCAGGCCGCCGTAGAAGACGCCGCCTTCGCGCAGCAGGTTGAAGAGCTCCGCCGGATTCGACTTGAACGTCTGGAAGTCCGTGACGAGCAGCAGCAGCTTGGCGCCGACGAGCGCGCTGATGATGATGTAGATGCCGAGGTCCATCACGCGGTTGCCGTCGAGGCCGCGCTTGCGCGCGCGCACGAGCGCGAACTGCAGCCCGAGCAGATAGGCGGCCGCCAGCAGCACGCCGTACGTGTAGATCGTCAGCGTCCCGATCTTCGGGAGCGTCCAGGGCAGTTCAAGCAGCTTTGGATACATGCGCGCCTAGTCCCAGCATATCGAGAATCATAACTGTGACGCCCACTGTAATCGCGGAATCGGCGACGTTAAAGACCCAGAAGTGCCAGGTCCGCCAGTAGACGTCCACGAAATCGACCACCGAGCCCGCCACGACGCGGTCGATGAGATTGCCCGCGGCCCCGCCGATGATCAGGGCGAGGCCGATGCGCGCAATCCGCTGATGCCGGGCGAGGCTCGCCGCGTAGGCGCCGACGCCGATCATCGCGGCCGCCGCGATCATCGCAATCAGGACCGTCTTGAACGGAAAGTCCACGTTCTGCAGCAGGCCGTACGCGATCCCGGAGTTCGGGACGTGCGTGAAGTCCATCAGCCCCGGAATGACCGTCCTGCTCGCGTAGAGCGGCAGCTTCGCGCGCACCAGCGCCTTGCTGAGCTGATCGGCGACGACAACGGCGATCGGGAGGACGATCTCGATCCTGCGCTCAGACATTGGCTGACAGCGCGTTCCGGCAGCGATCGCAGATGCCGGCGAACGCCGGATCGCTCGACACCGACTTCACCACGCGCCAGCACCGCTCGCACTTGACGCCGTCGGCGCGCTCGATCGCGATGGACGTCCCGTCGCCGGCGCCCGGACGCACCTGCACGTCCGACACGATGAACAGCATCGGCAGCTCGTTGCGGTAGCGCTCGAGAAACGCCGCATCGCCGTTCGCGGACGTCAGCACGACGCGCGCCTGCAGCGAGCTGCCGATCTGCTTGTCTTTCCGCAGCGGTTCGATCTGCGCGAGCACGCGCTCTCTCAGGTCGCTCAGGCGTTCCCATCGCGTGAGCAGGTCGGCATCGACCAACGCCTCGAGCTCGGCCGCCGACGGGAAGAGCGCCAGATGGACGGAGGCTTCGCGGCCGGCCTTCTTGGGGAGATAGTCCCAGAGCTGCTCCGCGGTGACCGAGAGAATCGGGGCGATGAGCCGCGCCAGGCCGTCGGCCATGACGTACATCGCCGTCTGCGCCGAGCGCCGCTCTTTCGATCGCGCGGCGAACGTGTACAGGCGATCCTTCGAGATGTCGTTGTAGAGCGCGCTCAGATCGACGGTCGCGAACGCGTTCACCGCCTGGAAGATCGTCGGGTAGTCGTAGCCCTCGTACGCCTCGAGCATCTTGAGCCCGAGCCGCGCGTAGCGCGCGAGGATGAAGCGATCGACCTCTTCCATCTGCGCGGCCGGCACGAGATCCGCCGCCGGATCGAAGTCGTACAGGTTCGCGACGAGATACCGCATCGTGTTGCGGAACTTGCGGTACGCCTCGACGATGCGCGCGAGGATTTCCTTGCTGACGCGCAGCTCCTCGCGATAGTCGCAGCTGGCGACCCACAGGCGCAGCACCTCGGCGCCGCTCTCCTTGATCACGTCCTGCGGCAGGATGACGTTGCCGACCGACTTCGACATCTTGCGGCCTTCGAGGTCGATCAGGAATCCGTGCGTCAGAATCTGCTCGAACGGCGCGCGGTTGCGCGTGCCGAGGCCGACGAGCAGCGAGCTCTGGAACCAGCCGCGATGCTGATCGCTGCCCTCGAGGTACAGATCGGCCGGCCATTTCAGCTCGGGACGGAACGGCAGCACGGCTTCATGGCTGGAGCCCGAGTCGAACCAGACGTCGAGGATGTTCTTCTCGCGCTCGAAGGTCGTGTTGCCGCAGTCGGGGCACGTGAGTCCCGCCGGCAGGAACTCTTCAATCGGACGCTCCCACCACGCGACGGCGCCGTGCTCTTCGAACACGGCCGCGGTCGTCTCGACCATCTCCGCCGTCATGACGGCCGTGCCGCACTTCGTGCAGTCGACGGCGGGGATCGGCACGCCCCACACGCGCTGGCGCGAGATGCACCAGTCGGGACGGCCTTTCACCATGTTGTAGATGCGGTCGTGGCCCCACGCCGGGATCCACTTCACCTTGTGGTCGATCGTGTCGATCGCGGCCTCGCGCAGCGTCTTCCCCTCGATCACCGGTTCTCCATCCATGCGGATGAACCACTGCGACGTCGCCAGGAAGATCACGGGGTTGTGGCAGCGCCAGCAGTGCGGGTACTGGTGCGCGAACGCCTCGCGGTGCCACAGACGGCTGCGTTCCTTCAGCGCCTGCTCGACGTTCGGATTGGCGTCGAAGACGCGCTGGCCGCCGAACAGTTCCACGTTCTCGTTGAAGCGGCCGCCGGGGCCGACGGGCGCGTAGATCTCGAGCCCGTACCGCATGCCGGTGTTGAAGTCGTCGGCGCCGTGGCCGGGCGCCGTGTGCACCGCGCCGGTGCCGGCGTCGAGCGTGACGTAGTCGCCGAGGACGCCGACCGAGTCGCGCTCATATAAAGGATGGCGGAAGCGGACGCCTTCGAGCTCGGCGCCTTTCATCTTCGCGACCGGCCGATCGAACGCGCGGCCGACGACCTTGCCGACGGTGTCCGCGAGGCCCTCGGCGAGAATCACGGCGCGGCCGTCGACGTCGTACGCCGCGTAGTCGAACTCCGGGTGGAACGCGACCGCGAGATTGCTCGGGATCGTCCACGGCGTCGTCGTCCAGATGAGCACCGAGACCTGCCGTCCCTTGAGCGCAGGGACGCGCGCGGCGAGATCGCCGGCCGCGTCCGCCGCGAGCGGGAACTCGACGTAGATGGACGGCGACGAGTGATCCGCGTACTCGACTTCGGCTTCAGCGAGCGCGGTGCGGCAGTGGATGCACCAGTGGACCGGCTTCTTGCCCTTGTAGACCAGGCCGCGCTCGACGAACTTGCCCAGCGAGCGCGCGATGGTCGCCTGGTACTTGTAGTTCATCGTGAGATACAGGTGATCCCAGTCGCCCATCACGAGCAGGCGCTGGAATTCCTTGTTCATCACGCCGATGAACCGTTCGGCGTACGCGCGGCACGCGCGGCAGAAGTCGGCGACGGACATCTCGCGCTTCTTCGGGCCGAGCTCTCGATCGACTTTCAGCTCGATCGGCAGGCCGTGGCAGTCGTAGCCGACGACGAACGGCGCGTCGTATCCGCCCATCGATCGGGACCGGACGACGAGATCTTTCAGGATCTTGTTGAGCGCGGTGCCGAGGTGGATGTTGCCGTTCGCGTACGGCGGGCCGTCGTGCAGCACGAACTTCGGCGCGCCCGCCCGGCGCTCGCGAATCTTCCCGTACAGGTTCATCGCGCCCCAGCGCTCGAGCATCTCCGGCTCGACCGTCTGGAGGTTCGCTTTCATGGGAAATTCGGTGCGCGGCAGGTTGACGGTGTCTTTCCACTCAGGCATGGGGTATTCCGTCAATTATAGTGATCCGATGCTGCGCCGCGCGACCCTCGACAACGGTCTGACCGTCCTCGTACAGGAAGAACACACCGCGCCGCTCGCGTCGGTGTGGTGCTGGTACAAGGTCGGCAGCAAGGACGAGCGCGCCGGCCTCACGGGCGTCTCGCACTGGGTCGAGCACATGAACTTCAAGGGCACGACCAACATCCCGCGCGACCAGGTCAAAGGCATCATCGAGCAGTTCGGCGGCAGCTGGAACGGCTACACCTGGATCGATCAGACGACGTATCTGGAGACGGCGACGAAGGACGCGCTCGATCGCATGCTGTTCATCGAGTCGGAGCGGATGTCGAACGGCCTCTATCATCCGGACGACTGCGAGTCGGAGCGCACGGTCATCATCTCCGAGCTGCACGGGGGCGAAAACGATCCCGATCAGTTCCTGGATCAGGAAGTCGTCGCGACGGCGTTCAAGGCGCATCCGTACCGGCACCCGACGATCGGCTGGCTCACCGATCTCGAGACGATGACGCGCGACGATCTCTATAGCTACTACCGGCGGTACTACATCCCGAACAACGCCGCGCTCGTCATCGTCGGCGACGTGGACACCGACGAAGCCCTGCGGCGCGCCGAACATCACTTCGGAAAGATTCCGGCGGGCGCGGCGCCGCCGCGGCAGCACACCGTCGAGCCCGAACAGACCGGCGAGCGCCGCGTGGTGATCAAGAAGCCCGGCACGACCGCGTACCTGAAACTGGCGTACCACTCGCCGGCAATCGGCGATCCGAAGTTCTACGCGCTGCTGGTCCTCGATGCCGCGCTCACGGGCGCGTTCGGCCTCAACCTCTGGTCGAGCTTCCGGACGCCGCCGCCGCAGCGAAGCGCGCGCCTGTACCGGGCGCTGGTCGGAAAGGGCCTGGCGTCGGCGGTGAACGGATCGCTGCTTCCCACGCAGCTGCCGTTCGTCTACATCATCTCGGTGACGGCGACCGACGGCACGCCGCTCGCGGCCGTCGAGGCCGAGCTCGTCGAGGAGCTCGGGAAAGTCGCGCGCGACGGCATCACGCCGGCGGAACTCGCCAAAGCGAAGTCGCAGCTCAACGCGCGGCTCGTCTTCGAGAACGACAGCGTGACGAACATCGCGCATCAGATCGGCTACTTCGAGACGATCGCCGGCGTGGACGTCTTCACGAACTTCCGTCCGAGGATCGCGGCGGTGACGCTCGAGGAAGTCGCCGCGGTCGCGAGGGAAGTTCTCGCCGAGCCGAACCGCACGGTCGGCACATTCGAACCCCTGCCGGTCGCCTGAGTTGAACACCACCGCCCTCGCTCCGATCCGCGTCGTCCTGCCGAACGGCGCCGTGCTGCTGGCCCGGCGGACGCAGACGACCCCCGCGGTCACGATCAACATCGCCATTCGCGCCGGATCCGTCTGCGATCCGGCGGACGCGCCGGGATCGATGTATCTGCTGTCGAAGGTCATCGATCGCGGAACCCTGGGCGCGTCGCCGCGTTCGGCCGACGACATCGCCGAGGCGCTCGACAGCCGCGGCATCTCGCTCGGCGTCACGGTCACGCGCCATCTGTTTTCTTTCTTCTGCACCTGCCTCGCCGACGACTTCGACGAGGTGATGGCGCTCGTCGCGGACATCGTTCGCGCGCCGTCGCTGCCGGAAGACGAGCTCGAGACGCGGAAGGGCGAAGTGCTGACGGTGCTGCGGCAGGACGAGGACAATCCCGGCGTGCGCGCCACCGAAGCGCTGATGGACATGCTCTATCCGCCGCCCCATCCGTACGGCCGGCGGACGAAAGGCACGGCGCAGATCGTCGAAGGCCTCACACGCGATCGTCTCGCGGCGCTGCATTCGTCGAGATTCGCCCCCGGGGTCATGTCGCTCGTGGTCGTCGGCGACGTCGACACCGGCCGGGCGGAAGCCGTCGCGGCGCGCGTGTTCGGCGGGTGGAGCGCGCCCGAGCCGGCGCCGGTGGCCGCGACGCCGCTGGCGCGGGCGACGTCGCGCCGCCGCGTCGTGATCCCGATGATGAACAAGGCGCAGGCCGACATCGCGTACGGGTTCACGACGCTCGTCCGGACGGAC
Organism: Vicinamibacterales bacterium; assembly: GCA_035571855.1. GTDB lineage: Bacteria > Acidobacteriota > Vicinamibacteria > Vicinamibacterales > CAVVIG01 > DATNBT01. The sequence goes on along the minus strand of DATNBT010000325.1, from coordinate 12,477 downwards.
CCCGAGTACTACGCGTGCTGGCTGATGAACCACGCGTTCGGCCAGTATTCGATGAGCGGACGGCTCGGCGACAGCATCCGCGAGCGCCAGGGCATGGCGTACTACGCGTACAGCCAGCTCGACGCGAACGTGATGGAAGGGCCGCTGCTGATTCGCGCGGGCGTGAGCGCGGCGAACATCGACCGCGCGGTCGCGTCCATCGACGAGGAAGTGCGGAAGCTGGTGACCGAAGGGCTGACGCAGAAGGAGCTCGACGACTCGCGCCGGTTTCTGATTTACGCGATGCCGCGGGCGCTCGAGACCAACGCGGGCATCGCGAACTACCTGCAGACCGCGGAGTTCTTCGGCCTGGGGCTCGACTACGACGTCCGCGTGCCGGAGCTGCTGCGGCGCGTGACGCTGGAGCAGGCGAACGCGGTCGCGAGAAAATACCTGTCCGTCGACAGGGCGTCGCTGGTTATCGCAGGCCCCTGCTCAGCATGAAGGAGAGCAGTCCGGCGACGGCCGCGAGCTGCCCGATCCAGAACAGGAACGACCAGCGGAGCACTTCCACGCGGAGCTCGGAGAATCCCTTCTGCATCTCGAGGCGGAGCGCAGACATCTCGAGGGCGAGGCGATGGTCGAATCGATCTGCGGCTGTTTCCAGCACGTCGTCTCTCCAGTCTGTTCCCAGGTGCTCTGCGTAATCTTCGAGGTCGGCTGCGGCCTTCGCGCCAAGACGCTCGCGCAAGGCTTCGGATACGGACGTCATCGGACTGCTCCTATCGCAGCCCCCCCAGCGACGACGATGCCATCGTCTGTCGGCGGTGTCAATGAATCATCTGGCATACTCGAACGTCGTGAGCGTTCAGGCAGTCGTCTTCGATGTCGACTTCACATTGATCTATCCCGGACCGACCTTTCGCGGCGAAGGGTATCAGGCGTTTTCGAAGCGGTACGACATCGACGTCGATCCGGCGAGGTTCGAGAACGCCGTCACCAGCGCGGCGCCGCTGCTCGACGACGCCGAAGGATCGATGTACGACCACGAGCTGTTCGTCGCGTACACGCGCTGCATCATCGAAGAGATGGGCGGAAAGGGGTCCGCGGACGCGGCGCTCGATGCCTGCGCCCGCGAGATCTACGCGGAATGGGCGCGCAGCCATCATTTCGAGCTGTACGACGACGTGCCGGCCGCGCTGGCGGAGCTGACGGCTGCCGGCGTGAAGGTCGGGTTGATCTCCAACTCGCACCGGCCGCTCGACGAATTCCAGTCGCACTTCGAGCTGCGGCACTTCATTTCCGCCGCCGTGTCCGCCGCCGATCACGGGTACGCGAAGCCGCATCCGAGCATCTTCCTGTCCGCGCTCGCGCAGCTCGACGTCGCTCCGAAGCACGCGGTCATGGTCGGCGACAGCCTGCGGCATGACGTCGAAGGCGCGCTGAACGTCGGCATGCAGGCCGTATGGCTGCATCGCGGCGACAGCGCCGCGCCGACCTATGCGCCGGTCCGCGACGGCGAAGTGCCGGTCATCCGGTCGCTTCGCGGGCTTCCCGCCCTGATTGCCTAGCCGGGAGGCCAGGACATCGTGCGGCCGCCGAGCAGATGCAGGTGGACGTGGAACACGGTCTGTCCGGCTTCGCGGTTCGTGTTGAACACGGTCCTGAATCCGGCCGCCGACAGCCCCTTGTCCTTCGCGATCAGCGCCGCGCGCCGGACGACTTCGCCGATGAGCTGATCGTCCTCCGTGCTGATCTCGTTCAGCGAATCGATATGGCGCTTCGGGATGACGAGAATGTGCGTCGGCGCCTGCGGATTGATGTCGGTGAACGCGAGCACGCGCTGGTCTTCGTAGACGATGCTCGCCGGGATTGTCCGCTCGATGATTTTGCAGAACAGGCAGTCGGCCATGACGGCTAATATTAGCGCCATGAGAACGATCCGTGCGGCGCTCGCGCTTGTGCTGCTGGCCGTTGCGGTTCGCGCGCAGCCTCCGGCGGCAAACGCCCGCTTCGAGACGCACGCGAACCTGACGTATTACTCAGGCGAAGGCGCGGACAAGTACCGCCATCGTCTCGATCTGTACGTGCCGAAGGGGAAGAAAGACTTCCCGGTGCTGATGTTCGTGCACGGCGGCGGCTTTACCGTGGGGATCAAGGATCAGTACGCGTTTGTCGGACAGGTGTTCGCGACGTACGGCATCGGGACGGCCGTCATCAGCTACCGGCTCGCGCCGAAGACCTTCTACCCGGAGAACGTCCTCGACACCGCGCGTGCGTTCGTATGGCTGCGCCAGCACGCCGGCGAATACGGCGGAAAGACCGACAGGATCTTCATCTCGGGACATTCAGCCGGCGCGACGCTCATCGCGCTGCTCGGATCGGATCCCGAGTACCTGAAGCAGGTGGGCGAGTCGCTCGATCACGTGGCGGGAGTGATCCCGATCAGCGGGAGCTTCACCCAGGCCGGCCGGTCGGCGATGTTCCAGGGATTTCCGCCGCCGGATGCCGCGGTCCTGAAGCACGCGTCGGCGATCAACCACGTCGCCGGTCCGCATCCGCCGTTTCTGATTCTCTACGGTGACATGGACCTGCCGCGTACGGGCGAAGACGCGCGGGCGATGGCGAAGGCGCTGACGGACGCGGGGAACTCAGCCGAGGTCCACGAGATTGCCGGTCACGCGCACATGGACATGATCACGGGCGTGACCGATCCTGAAGATCGCAGCCTTCGCTTCATGCTCGGCTTCCTGGCGGGGCGCCGATGACGGCAACTCTCGAACAGCAGATCGCCTCCCGCCAGTGGTACCACAGGATCGAAGTGGCGCCGGGCGTCTTCACGCCGGGACGCTACGACCCGTCGACGCTGCTCGACACGATGGGCTTCCCAAAGGACTTCAGCGGCCAGACCGTGCTGGACATCGGCTGCCTGGATGGCTTCTTCTCGTTCGAGGCGGAGCGCCTCTGCGCGACGCGCGTCCTCGCGACCGATCGCCATCCGATCGGCCACTGCGGCTTCGAGGTCGCCCAGAGGCTGCGCGGCTCCCGAGTCGAGTACGCCGAAGCATCGGTCTTCGACCTCGATCCCGGAGTGCACGGCTCGTTCGACGTCGTGCTGTTCCTCGGCGTCTTCTATCACCTCAGGCATCCGCTGCTGGCGCTCGAGAAGATCCGCCGCGTGTGCACGGGCACGATGTTTCTGGAGACACAAGTGCTCGACAGCCAGTTCGTGCTGAGCGACGGCAGGATGACCACGCTCGCGCAGCTGAATCCCGCGCTCGCCGACTCGATGATGCTGCAGTTCTACCCGGGCGCCGAGCTGAACAGCGATCCCTCGAATTGGTTTTCGCCGACCGCAAAGTGTCTCGAGGCCATGGTGGCCACCTCCGGCTTCGCGGTGCGCGAGGTGAGACGGTTCGGCGGACGTGCCTCGGTCGTCGCCGACGCCATCCCGTTCGAGATTCCGCGGTGGTACGACCTTTAGTACAGGGCTGAAATCCGTGTCAGGCTTCGTGCTCATCCAGCGCATGTCTGAGCATCAGGAAGAGCTCGACGCCTACGCGTCGGCGCTCGAGGCTCTCGCGACGACGGTCCGCGCGATTCCCTGAAGATCCCGCTTCACGTCGAGCAGCGTCAGCTGTCCTGACGCGCGGACCATGTCCTCGACCTCGACGTCCTGTCCCAGCCCGAATTCGAAAATCAGATAGCCGCCCGGCCGGAGGCGCGGGAGCGCGTCGCGAACGACGCGTTGAATCGTGACGAGGCCGTCGCTGCCGCCGAAGAGCGCGACGCCGGGCTCGTGCCCGCCGACCTCGGGCTGAAGCCCCGCGCGGCTGACTTCGGGCACATACGGCGGGTTCGCGGTGATCACGTCGACCGGACCCGTGAGATCGCCGAACAGGTCGGCTTCCACAAACATCACGCGGCTCTCGACGCCGTGGCGCGCGGCGTTGCGGCGAGCGACCTCGAGCGCCTTCGCGGAGATGTCCGTGGCGACGATGCGCGCGTTTCTCCGGTGCTTCGCGACCGCGACCGGAATATTTCCGGAGCCGGTGCCGACGTCGATCATCGTGAAGAGTTGCGTCTCGGGTGTCGACGCCAGCACCGCTTCGACGATCAGCTCGGTTTCGGGACGCGGAATCAGCACGGCCGGCGTCACTTCGAGCTCGAGGCCGTAGAACTCCTTGTGCCCCGTGATGTACGCCAGCGGCTCCCGCGCGGCGCGGCGTGCGACGAGCGCGTCGTACGCCGCCGGGAACGCCGCGGGCGCGGCGTCGCCGGCCGAGGCGAGCAGCGCCGCCGTGTCCCAGCCGAGCACGTGCTGGGCCAGCAGCCGCGCGTCCAGGTTGGCAGAGTGGGAAATGCCGGCGTCGCGCAGTCGATCGCTCGCGGCGGCGACGAGCTCGCGGATGGTGATCAAGAAACCGCGGTGGCGTCCTTGAGTTTTTCGGACTGGTAGTACATCGATACGTTGTCGAGCAGTTCGGCCAGGTCGCCGTTGAGGACGCCTTCGAGCTGGTGCGTGGTGAAGTTGATGCGGTGATCGGTGATGCGGCTCTGCGGGAAGTTGTACGTCCGGATCTTCTCCGACCGCTCGCCGGTGCCCACCTGGCTCTTGCGATCCTTCGCGATCGCTTCCTGCTGCTTCCGCATCTCCATCTCGTAGAGCCGCGACCGCAGGACCTTCATCGCCTTCGCGCGGTTCTTGATCTGCGACTTCTCGTCCTGCTGCGAGACGACCGTGTTGGTCGGAAGATGCGTGATGCGGACGGCGGAGTAGGTCGTGTTCACGCTCTGGCCGCCGGGGCCGCTCGAGCAGAAGGTGTCGATGCGCAGGTCCTTCTCGTTGATCTGGATGTCGACTTCCTCCGCCTCCGGCAGCACCGCGACCGTCGCCGTGGACGTGTGGATACGTCCGCTCGCTTCGGTCGCCGGCACGCGCTGCACGCGGTGGACACCGCTCTCGTACTTCAATCGACTGTAGACGCCGCGGCCCTCGATCGTCGCGATGACTTCCTTCAGCCCGCCGACGCCCGTGTCGCTGCTCGACATGACGTCGATCTTCCAGCCCTGCCGCTCCGCGTACTTCGAATACATGCGGAACAGCTCGCCGGCAAACAGCGCGGCCTCGTCGCCGCCGGTGCCGGCGCGGATTTCGAGCACGACGTTCTTCTGATCGTTGGGATCTTTCGGGACGAGCAGGATCTTGAGGTCCGCGACGAGGGCGTCCCTGCGCGCGCCGAGCGACTTCAGCTCTTCCTTGGCGAGCTCGCGCATGTCGGCGTCGCTGCCGGCGGCCATCTCCTCGGCCTGGGCGATCTCCGATGCGACGATCTTGTACTCGCGGTACTTCTCGACGAGCGGCTCGAGTTCGGCCAGCGCCTTGGCGTGCTTGCGCATCTCGTTCGGATCCGCCTGCACCTCGGCCGTGCTGAGCAGATGCGTCAGCTCGTCGTAGCGTTTCTCTTCAGCCGCCAGTTTGTCGAACATATCGTTCAGCGTTCAGCGTCCAGGGTTCAGCGTCATCCCCCCGATACGGGCGGGAGGAATGCAATCTCATCTCCGTCGTGGACTTCGGCGTCCATGCGCGCGTAGTCGGCGTTCAGCGCGCTGGACATCGACTTCTCGTACGCGGCCAGCCCGGGAAAATCGCCGGCCAGGCCGCTCCACACCGTGCGAATGGTCGAGCCCGCCGGAATCTCGCGCGGAATCTCCGACGCTCCGGCGATGTCACGCAGACGCGCGAACAGCCGCACCGTCACGCGCATGCAATCCGTTCCGCCTCTTCCCGCGCCCGCACATCGTCGGGGTCCGCCGTCGCGCCTTCGATCCAGACGTCGCCGCCGTCGAAGTGTTCGTGCTTCCACACCGGCACGATCTGCTTCACGCGTTCGATGACGTAGCGGCATGCCGCAAACGCGTCGGCGCGGTGCGGAGACGCCGTGACGATCGCGACGCTCGCGTCGCCGACCTCGAGCCGTCCCGTCCGGTGATGCAGCGCCATCCGCATCCCCGGCCAGCGCCCTCGGACTTCTTCGTCGATCCGCTCGAACGCCTTCAGCGCGAGCGGTTCGTACGCCTCGTACTCCAGATACTGTACGCGCCGCCCCTGGTTGTGATTGCGCACGAGACCCAGGAACGTCGTGATGGCGCCGTCCACGCCATCTGATTCTGACGCCACGGCCGACACCAGCGGTTCGAGCGCCAGGGGCGCCGGTCCGATGGCGAACAGCGGGACGGACATCGGTTTAAGTATCTCTGAATTTCGGCATCTGGTCACTTGGTCATCTGGTCATGTGAATGCCGAATCGACCCATATGACCAGCTGACCAGATGCCAAAATTCATCTTTCCCAGAAATGGCCGAGGGGTCCGCTTCCCCGGCCGATTGAGATCGAATGTTCGATGGCGCCGGCGACGTACTTTTGCGCGAGCTCGGCGGCTTCGACCAGCGGCCGGCCGAGCGCCAGATGCGCGGCGACCGCCGCGGCGAACGTGCACCCGGTGCCGTGCGTGTTCGGGCTGTCGATGCGCGGCGCGCGGAATTGCGAGAAGTGACGGCCGTCGAACAGCGTGTCGACGACCTCGTGGCTGTAGCGCGCGTGATGCCCGCCGGTGATGATGACGCCGCGGGCGCCGCGGTCGTGAATGCGCCGCGCGGCTTCGCGCAGGTCCTCGTCCGACTGGATGCGCGTGCCGCTGAGCACTTCCGCTTCCGGCACGTTCGGCGTCACGACGTGCGCGAGCGGAAGCAGCTCATCACACAACATCGCGAGCCCCTCGTCGTCCAGCAGCCGCGCGCCGCCGCTGGCGGCGAGGACCGGGTCGACGACGAGCAGCGGCAGATCGAGCTCTTTGATGGCCGCCGCGACGGCTTCGACGACGGCGGCGTCGCCGAGCATGCCGGTCTTGACCGCGTGGATGTCGATGTCGCCCGCGACGGCTTCGATCTGCGCCGTGACGAGATCGGCGGACAGCACCGCCGCATCGACGACGCCGATCGTGGACTGCGCGGTGATGGCGGTGATCGCCGTCGTGCCGTAGACGCCCAGCGCCGCGAACGTCTTGAGATCGGCCTGGATGCCCGCGCCGCCGCTCGAGTCGCTGCCGGCGATCGTCAGCGCGACGCGGGTGTCACTGCCGGCCAAAGATGACCATGAACATGAACGGAGGCATGTTTTCCCGCGAGATCACCTTGAGCCCCGCGCTCGCGGCGTTTTTGATCACGGTCTCCGGATCCACGCGCTGCTCGGGCTCGGGCCCCGGTCCGCCCGCGCCCGGTGAGAAGTCGACGACGCCGATGCGTCCCTGCGGCTTCAGCGATTCGGCGGCGTTCTTCAGGACGGCCACCGGGTATTCCAGCTCGTTGTACGCCCAGTTGATAAGGATGGCGTCGAGGTCGTGCGGCAACCGCGAGTCCTTCGTCGTGCCGAGCACCGTCCGCACGTTGGTCAGGTTCTCGCGCTGCACGCGGCGGCGGATCGCTTCGATCATCTCCGGCTGGACGTCCTCGGCGTACACGAGGCCCCGCTGATTCACGCGGTGCGCGAGACGGACGGTGAACCAGCCGCCGCCGGCGCCGATCTCGGCGACCTTGGATCCGTCGGCGATCTTCAGCGCGTCCATGATCTGTTCGGGCTTGTTCCACTGCTCCCTGTCGGTGCCTTCGAGCACGCCCAGGTTGAGAGGGGAGAAGAGGCCGCGGCGCGGCTTCGGCCTCTGCTGCGCCGCGGTCACGGCGACCAGCGCGCACGCGACGGCGACGATCGCGAACTTAAGGCTGTTCACCGACGATCCCGCCTTTCGTCATCGACTCCACCGACAGAATCTCGTCGAGCTTCTTGGCGTCGAGCAGCCCGCGCTCGAGCACCAGATCGCGAATCGAGCGTCCGCTCGCGACCGCGGCCTTCGCGATCTCGGCAGTGGCGGCGTACCCGATATACGGGCTCAGCGCGGTCGCGGCGGCCGTGCTGCGCTCGAGCAGTTCCTTCGTCCGCGCGACGTCGGCCGTGATGCCGTCGACCGTGCGCGATCGCAGGACCTTCATCGCTTCACGCAGAATCGTGGACGCATGGAGCGCGTTCCATGCGATGACCGGCATCATCACGTTCAGTTCGAGCTGGCCCGCTTCGGCGGCCATCATGATCGTCTGGTCGCAGCCCATCACCTGGAAGCAGACCTGGTTCACCATCTCGGGCACGGATGGATTCACCTTGCCCGGCATGATCGACGACCCCGGCTGCACCGCCGGCAGCGCGATCTCGGACAGGCCCGCCCGCGGTCCCATGGAGAGGAGCCGCAGATCGTTCGCGACCTTGCTGACTTCCACGGCGAGCCGGCGCATCGCGCCGGAGTACGCGAGCACGTCGCCCATGCTCTGCGTCACGCGGAAGAGGTTGGCGGCCGGCGTGAGCGACAGTCCCGTATACCGCGCGAGGTTCGCGACGACGCGCCGGCGGTAGTCGTCGCCGGCGTTCAGGCTCGTGCCGATCGCCGTCGCGCCGATGTTCAGCTCGAGCAGCTGCTCGGACGCTCCGGCGACGTCTTCCGCGCCGCGCGCGACGCAGGCGGCGTAGCCGCCGAACTCCTGGCCGAGCGTCATCGGCACGGCGTCCTGCAGGTGCGTGCGCCCGGTCTTGAGGATGTGCGCGAACTCGTCGCTCTTGCGCGCGAGGCTGTCCGAGAGCGCGCGCGCCGAGGCGACGAGCGACGCCGCGCCGAGCAGCAGCGCGAGCCGCGTGGACGTCGGATACACGTCGTTGGTCGACTGTCCTTCGTTGACGTGGTCGTTCGGGTGGACGCGCCTGTACGTGCCGCGCGCCTCGCCGAGAATTTCCGACGCGCGGTTGGCGAGCACTTCGTTCGCGTTCATGTTGTGCGACGTGCCGGCGCCCGCCTGATAGACGTCGACGACGAACTGATCGCGGAAGCGGCCTGAAAGGATTTCGTCCGCCGCCCGGACGATCGCCGCGGCGACGTCGGGCTTCAGGCGTCCGAGCGACAGGTTCGCTTCAGCCGCCGCTTTCTTGACGAGGATGGTGGCGGTGACGAGATCGGCCGGCGCGCGCAGTCCGCTGATGGGGAAGTTGTCGATCGCGCGCTGCGTCTGGACGCCCCAGTAAGCGTCGTCCGGCACCTGAACTTCGCCGAGAGGATCGCGCTCGGTGCGCACAGTTCAGTATACTTCTCAGGTTATGCTTCCAGGTTTTTTCGACAGCGTTCTGCAGCTCATTATCAGGACCTCGACCGATCTCCCGCCGGATGTGCGCGCCGCGATGAAGCACGCGCTCGTCAACGAGCCCGAAGCGACGCGCGCGTCGCAGGCGCTGACGATCATCGCGCAGAACATCGATCTCGCCGCCGACGGTGAAGGCGCGATCTGCCAGGACACCGGCATGCCGACGTTCGAAGTCCACGCGCCCGTCGGCGCGAATCAGATCTGGATGCGACAGCAGATCCGCGCGGCGGTGCAGGAAGCGACCAGGCGCGGCAAGCTGCGGCCGAACTCGGTCGACTCGATTACGGGCAAGAACTCCGGCGACAACCTCGGCCCCGGCACGCCGATCATCCACTTCGATCAGTGGGAGCGCGACGACATCGAGGTCAAGCTGATCCTCAAGGGCGGCGGCTGCGAGAACACGAACGCGCAGTACGCGCTGCCCGTCGAACTGCCGCATCTCGGACGCGCGGACCGGACGCTCGACGGCGTGAAGAAGTGCATCCTGCACGCGGTCTGGAACGCGCAGGGCAAGGGCTGCAGCCCCGGCGCGGTCGGCGTCTGCGTCGGCGGCGACCGCACGTCCGGCTACACGCAGGCGAAGGAACAGCTGTTCCGCACGCTCGACGACGTCAATCCGGACTCGCGGCTCGCCGAGCTCGAAGCGTCGATTATGTCGACGGTGAACAACCTCGAGATCGGCCCGATGGGATTCGGCGGGAAGGTCACGCTCATCGGCTGCAAGGTCGGCGTCCTCAATCGTCTGCCCGCGAGCTTCTTCGTCTCGGTCGCGTACGACTGCTGGGCGTTCCGCCGCCTCGGCGTCGTCCTGGACGGATCGTCCGGCGCGATCAGGAACTGGCTCTATCGCGATCCGTCGCATCCGATCATCCCGATGCTCGATCAGGCGGGCTTCGTGCGCACGGGCCGGGAAGTCGCGCTGAAGGCGCCGCTCACCGAGAAAGACATGCGCGCGCTGAAGGTCGGCGACGTGGTGATGGTGTCCGGCCGCATGTTCACCGGCCGCGACGCCGTGCATTCGTATCTGATGAAGAACCCGCCCCCCGTCGACCTCGACGGCTCCGTCCTCTATCACTGCGGCCCGGTCGTCGTGAAAGAAGGCGACAACTGGCGCGTCACCGCGGCGGGACCGACGACGAGCATTCGCGAGGAGCCGTATCAGGGCGAGATCCTCAAACGCTACGGCGTGCGTGCCGTCATCGGCAAGGGCGGCATGGGCGCGAAGACGCTCGCCGCGCTCAAAGAGCACGGCGCCGTGTACCTCAACGCCATCGGCGGCGCGGCGCAGTTCTACGCGCGCGCGATCAAGAAGGTCGACAACGTGTCGCTGATGGAATTCGGCACGCCGGAAGCGATGTGGCATCTCACGGTCGAAGACTTCCCCGCCATCGTGACGATGGATGCGCACGGCAATTCTCTCCATAAAGACGTGGAACAGGAGAGCGGGCAGCATCTGGAGGCGATCGGAGTCTAAGAGAGAGAACAAGGGCTATGATGTCGCCATGGCCTATCGATTCTTCAGCGTTCCAGTCGTGGCCCTCGCCATTGCCGCCTTAGGGGGAGCTCAAGGGGCCGGTCAGGCGCCATCGGCGAAGCCTGCATCGAAGTCGGCCTGGACGCCGACCCGAACGCCCGACGGGCAACCAGACCTGCAAGGGTATTGGACGAACGCCACATTTACCCCTCTCGAGCGCCCGGCCGGGGTTACGAAAGAGTTCTTCACTCCCGACGAAGCCGCGGCATATGAGAAGCAGCGCGTCGACGCGTTCCTTGGCCAACCCGCGGACAATATTCATTACGACGATGCGATCTGGCAGACCGAGACTTACAAGAAGGGTGTGTCGGGCTTACGGACGTCGCTGATCGTCGATCCCGCTGATGGGCGCATCCCTCCGCTGACGCCGGAAGCGCGGAAGCGGGCGGCCGATCGCGCCGCGCGAAGAGGCAATCCGTACGACGCCGCGCAGAACGCATCGAATCTCGAGCGCTGTCTCACGTGGGGCGCCGATGTCCCGCCGCTGCTGCCGGCGGTCTACTACTCCAACCTGCAGATCATGCAGGGCGCGGGGTACGTGGTCGTCATGACGGAAACGATTCACAGCGCCCGAATCATTCCGCTCGATAACCGTCCGCATCTTGGACGCGACCTGCGTCAGTGGATCGGGGACTCGCGCGGTCACTGGGAGGGGAACACTCTGGTCGTCGACACCACCAATTACTCGGACAAGATTGGTTTCCGTGGAGCGGGTGAGAACCTGCACGTGACCGAGCGGTTCACCCGCGTCGATGCCGACACGATTCGCTACGGATTCACCGTCGACGATCCCACAACGTGGACGCGATCGTGGAGTGCGGAAATACCGATGAAAAAGATGCAGGGACCGCTGTACGAGTACGCCTGCACTGAAGGAAACTACGGCCTGGCGAATATCCTCCGAGCGGCGCGGGTCCAGGACACGAAGGCCGAAGGCGCGGCCAGGGCCAATCGCGATTGAGCAGTGCCGTTTGCGGCAGCAGACTTCTGGCCCATTTCGTGGAATTGGCGTCGGGGTGGAAGACCGTTGCACGCAGTCGGTCCCGTAAACACAGCGGCGTTTATCGACCGATAACGTTCTAACCTGTCTCGCCGCGCCCGCACACGTAACGCGAGGCCTCGCTCAGTTTGCGAGACTACGTTGGCTGTCCGCGTCGCAGATTCCACATTCCCTGCGCCGAGAGGATGAAGGTGACGCCCCCCAGCCCGCCGAGCGCCCACAGTGTCCAGACGAAGAAGAACCCCCCGGCGGACTGGGCGATCTCGCCGTAATGCTGTCCCCGCATGTGCATGACGGGCATCGCTGCCGCGAGCAACCCGACGAGCAGCATGATGACGTGCCCCGATCGCCGCTCGGAGAGTACGAGAGTCCCGTACAGCAATACCACGAGGACGAGCAACGCGGTGTTCGAGGACTCGGCCTTCGATATCCCACGGACGATGTCGTCCGTAATGTGAAGCGTCAACAAAAAGATTGAGAGGAGAGAAGTGACGACCAGGATTGTGTTGCGCTTCATTCGATACTCCCTGAGTTCGATTGGGGGCGAGTCGGCGTGAGCGTAACACGGTGGTCAGGCAGCGCTGACCGTCCGCTTCTGCGTGCTCGGCCGTTACCGTCGTGTCACAAATTCTTTCAATGGTGGTCTGGAGTATCGGTGCTCCATCGCCGCCAGATCCAGATCCATCGTCTCCATGTCGTAGATCGCGAGCAGTGGAAACGGTGAGAG
>DATNBT010000324.1:0-3734 GCA_035571855.1 Vicinamibacterales bacterium | reverse complement strand
TCCGTTCGTCGAGCGCGTGCGCGATCCTCGCGACGTCGCTGTCCACCGTGCACTCCGGTCCGAGCGACATCGTCAGGACGCGAAATCTCGCGGACATCTCATGCACGGCAGGCGCGATGAACCGCCACGGCCCTGGAAGGCCGGGGATCATCACAATCGGAGTGCCGTGGCCATGCTCAATCATCCCTAGCCCCTAGCCCCAGTCACTAGTTTCTGAGCGGCTTTCCAGTTTTCAGCGTGTGCTGGATCCGTTCGAGCGTCTTGCGCTCGCCGCACAGCTTCAGGAACGCCTCGCGCTCGAGATCGAGCAGGTACTGCTCGGTGACCGTCGTCTGATGCGGCAGTGAGCCGCCGGACAGGATCCACGCGAGGATGCGCCCGATGAGCGCGTCGTGCTCCGTGATCCGTCCGGCGCGCAGCGCGAGGTGGACGCCGAGTTTCAGCGCGGCCTGCAGGCTCTCGCCGCCGACGGGAATCGCGGTCCTCGGCGTCAGTGGACGATAGCCTTCGCGCGCGCGTTCGAGCGCGACGGCCTTCGCGTCGGCGATCTGCCGCTCGCGGTTCATGGTGATGGCGTCGAACGGACGGACGAAGCCGAGCCGGATCGCGTCGGCGCCGCTCGTCGCGACCTTCGCGAACCCGATCGTCTCGAACACGCGCTGCACGTCCGGCATGAGGTCGGCGCGCGGATCGACGACGTGTTCGACGGACCTCGCGAGCATCTCTTTCGTTCCGCCTGCAGCGGGAATCAGCCCGACGCCGACCTCGACGAGCCCGATATAGGTTTCAGCCGCGGCCTGCACGCGATCGCTGTGCAGCACGACCTCGCATCCGCCGCCGAGGGTCAGGCCGACGGGACAGGCGACCACCGGCACCTGCGCGTGCCGCAGCGCCTGCGTCGCGGACTGGAACGTGCGGATCATCAGCTCGATGTCGTCGAAGTTGCCTTCCTGCGCTTCGATGAGCAGCAGCATCAGGTTGGCGCCGGCGGAGAAGTTCGGCGCGTCGTTGCCGACGACGAGCGCGGCGAAGTTCGCGGCGGCTTCCTTCACGCCGGCGTGAATCATGTCCAGCGTGTCGCCGCCGACCGTGTTCATCTTCGAGTGGAACTCCAGGCACACGACGCCGTCGCCGAGGTCCACGAGGCTCGCGCCGGGATTCTTCTTCACGATCGTGCTGCGTTCTTTCGCCGACTTCAGCAACTGCAGCCCGGGGCCCGCGGGCGGCAGCGCGCCGTCGCGGAAACGATTGCGGCCCTTCTTCAGGAGATCCGCGACGAGTGGTGGCGCGCCCGCGGTCGCGGCCGCGGCCTCCAGGACCTCTCGAACGCCGACCGCATCCCAGATCTCGAAGGGGCCCAGCTCCCATCCGAATCCCCATCGCATCGCCCGATCGACGTCGTCTATCGAGTGGGCGATGTCGAGCGCGACTCGCGCCGTATATATAAGGAGGGGCCCGAGCGTCGCCCGCAGGAATTCCCCGACTTTGTCCTTGCCGAGAAACAGCGTCTTCGTCCGTTCCGCGAGGCTGTCGATCGGCTTGGCGGCGTCGAGCGGTGCGAGCCGCGAGGACTGGCGCGGGCGATACGAGAGCGTCGCCGGATCGAGCGTCAGGATCTCCGAGGCGCCGCCGGCGCCCTTCACTCGCTTATAGAATCCTTCGCCGGCCTTCTCACCGATCGATCCCCGCGCGATCAGCTTCTCGACCACCGGCGGCAGCGCGAACTCGGCGGCTTCCGCCTCGGGCAGCTGCGTCTTCAGGTTGCGGACGACGTGGCCGAGGACGTCGAGGCCGGCGATGTCCATCGTCCTGAAGGTCGCGCTCTTCGGCCGGCCGAGCGCCGGACCGGTGATGGCGTCGATCTCTTCGATCGTGAACGGCCCGCCTTCGAGCGTCCGCAGCACCTGGATCACGCCGTAGAGGCCGATGCGGTTCGCGATGAAATTCGGCGTGTCCTTCGCGATCACGACGCCTTTGCCGAGGCGGAGGTCGAGAAAGTGTGAAACGCGATCGACGACCGACGGCAGCGTGTCGGCCGTCGGGATGACTTCGACGAGCGGAAGGTAGCGCGGGGGATTGAAGAAGTGCGTGCCGATCCAGTGCTGCCTGAACTCAGCCGTACGGCCTTCAGCGATCGATCGAATCGGAATGCCGGACGTGTTGGACGAGACGATCGTGCCCGGCCGTCGAACCGTCTCGAGCCGTTCGAGCAGCGCGCGCTTCGCGTCCAGTTGCTCTATGACGGCTTCGAGGATCCAGTCGACGTCTTTCAGCTTGTCGAGGTCGGTGTCGAAGCCGCCGGTGGTAATCCGTTGCACACCGTCGGCCGTGAAAAACGGATCCGGCTTGAGACCGCGCGCGCGTTTCAGTCCGTCGCGCGCGGCGTCGGCCGTGACGTCGAGCAGCAGGACGGGAACGCCGGCGTTCGTGAAGTGCGCGGCGATCTGCGCGCCCATGGTTCCGGCCCCGAGCACGGCGACACGGCGGAAAGACGTCATCAACCACATGTTACAATGCGCCGCTTTCCCGCACTTTTTATTGGAGGGATGAATGCTTCGTTGGTTCGCAGCCGTTTGCCTGGTTTTGACAGTCGCGGCGTCCGCGCGCGCGCAAACCGCGCAGGTGACGGGCACGGTGGTCGATGAACAGGGCGCGGCCGTTCCAGGCGCCACGGTCCAGCTGACCGGGCCTTCCGGCCGAACGGTTGCCACAACCGCCGTCAGCGGCGCGTATACGTTCTTGAATGTCGCGGCGGGGACGTACGAAGTGACGGCGACGATCGTCGGCTTCGCGCCCGCGACCGCCGGCAACGTCGTCGTCGGCGGCAACGCGACCGTCATGGTGCCGAAGCTGACGCTGAAGATCGCGTCGCTCACCGACACCGTCGTCGTCTCGGCGACCAAGACCGAGACGCAGCTCGTCGACGCGCCGGCGACGATGAGCGTCATCACGAACGCGGAACTGCAGAGCTCGCCCGCGCAGAACTACGGCGACCTCCTGCGCAAGCTGCCGGGCGTCAACGTCATTCAGCTGTCGGCGAGAGACATCAACGTCACGAACCGCGAAGCGACGGGATCGCTGGCGAACACCCAGCTCGTCGTCCTCGACGGCCGTTCGGTGTACCTCGACTTCTTCGGCATCGTGCTGTGGGATCTCCTGCCGACGAATCTCGACGACATCAAGCAGATCGAAGTGATTCACGGACCGGCGTCGGCGGTCTGGGGCGCGAACGCGCTCACCGGCGTCGTCAACATCATCACGAAGACGCCGCGCGAAGCGAAGGGCGGCGAGGTGAACTTCACCGGCGGATGGCTGAGCCGCGACGCGGGGTCGTCGGCGGGCAAGGGCGCAGGCGGGATCGGCGGCGTCAACGGCAGCTGGGCGGACGCGCCGAACGACACGTGGTCGTACAAGGTGACGGCCGGGTGGTTCGACTCCGCGGCGTTTCCGCGCCCGAGCGGACCGATTCCGCTCATTCCTGATCCGCGGATTCCCGGCGCGACGATCGCCAACGGCCAGACGGTCGGGGGCGCTGTCTATCCGGCAGACGGTCCGGGCGCCTTCGGCGCGGCGTTCAGCAACCGCGGCACGAATCAGCCGAAGTTCGACGCGCGCGTCGATCAGGAGCTCGGCAGAAACGGCCGGCTGACGTACGAAGGCGGCATCGCCGGCACGCAGGGCATCATCTACACCGGCATCGGCCCGTTCGACATCCAGTCGGGCTCGTATCTCGG
>DATNBT010000323.1:0-7353 GCA_035571855.1 Vicinamibacterales bacterium | reverse complement strand
CTGCGTGTAGACGTCGCGGTGCGTGGTCTTGTGATACAGAAACACGTCGGACGGATCGACAGGATCGTTCGCGATGGCCAGCCGCGCGGGCATCGTGCCCGTCGACAACGGCGTGCACTCGACGCGGACCGTGCCGTCGCGTGAGACCAGCAGCCGCACCCGCTGCGATTCGGTCCTGCCGGCGATCGCCCGATCGAGCTCGCGGAGGACGTCGGCTTCGCTCCAGGCGAATTCGAAATACAGCGACGACCGGTGGAGACGATGGATATGCCGGTCGAGCAGGAAGTACCCCGCGGACGGCGTCCACTTCATCGTCTCCAGCAGATCGAACGGCACCGGGCGCCGGCCGAAGATGGCGGCCTTGAGCAGGCACTCCTGGTACTCGCTGGCCGGATCGGAATCCCACACGATGCCGCTGCCGACGCCGAACGTGAGCGCCTTCGTCGACAGATCGATGACGGCGGTGCGGATGCCGACGTTGAACTGCGCGTCGCCGCCCGGCGCGACGTACCCGATCGCGCCCGTGTAGACGCCGCGCGGGCGCCGCTCCAGCTCGCTGATGATCTCCATCGTCCGCACCTTCGGCGCGCCGGTCACCGACGCCGACGGATGCAGCGCCGCGAAGATCTCCGCGAGCGTCGCGGATGTGCGTGCCGACACCGTCGACGTCATCTGCCAGACGGTCGGATAGCGCTCGGTCCGCAGCAGCTCGGGAACGGCGACGCTGCCGGTCTCGGCGATGCGGCCGAGATCGTTGCGCATCATGTCGACGATCATCACGTTCTCGGCGCGTTCTTTCGGCGTCGCGCGCAGCGTGGCGGCGGCCTCGGTGTCCTCGGCCAGCGTGCGTCCGCGGCGGGCGGTGCCTTTCATCGGCCGTGTCTCGATCGTGCCGTTCGCCAGGGAAAAAAACAGCTCCGGCGACGCCGAGCAGATCGCGTGCGTGCCCGTGTCGATGTACGCGGAGTAGCGGCCGCGCTGCGTGCCCGCGAGGTCGGCGAACAGGCTGAACGGATCGCCGCTCAGCTGTCCGCGGAGATCGAACGTGTAGTTCACCTGATAGGTGTCGCCCGCACCGATGTGATGCCGGATCTTCGCGAACGCATGATCGAACGCCGGCTGATCGATCGACGGCGCGAGCCCGCTGACGGCGTAAGGCGCGGCCGCGGCCGGCTCGTCGATCTCGACGGCGTGGCCATGCTCGAACAGCGCGAACCAGGCGAGCGGCAGCCGCGCGTCCGGTGCGCACGTCCGCAGGCCGAACGCGCGTCCCGCCTCGTAGGTGACGAACCCCGCCGCGTGTCCGCGGCGCTCGCGCGTGAAGGACTCGACCTCGGCCAGCGCCCGTGTCAGATCGGCGGCGTCGCGCACGTCGACCACGCGCACCGGCTCTCGCAGGCGGAGCCAGCGCTTTCCGCGATCGATCTGGACGACGATGTCGACCATCTTCTGCAGTCTACAATGTCCATCGATGGACATCGCGAGATACGGGGGAGCGAGTGCGGCGGCGCCGCGGGTGGCGGCGCACTTCGCGAAGCACATCAACGCCGCGCAGCGTGACGGCGAAGCGGTGGCGGCCGCGCCGGAAGTCTCGACGGTCGCGGCGCTCATCGACGCGGCGTTCTGGGCCAGCCTTCGCCGCGAAGAGGGCTACAACCCGAAGATCTCCCTCGCGTATCTGCCGCCGGAACGCGCGGCCCGGCCGATGGTGTTCGAGCGGCCGATCGCGCTCGCCGCGGCGACGCTCGCGAAGGTCGCGCCGGCGGTCGAGCGCGCGGGCATTCACCTCGGTGTCTGGGAACAGGACGGCGAGCTCGCCGTCTGGGGCACGACGACGACCATTCCCAAGTTCTGCTTCGTCCTCGAAGTCAGCTCGCCGGGCCTGCTCGTGATCAAGCATCATCGCGGCGAGGAGTCGGCCAAATACGTGAACGTCGCCGTGCTCGAAGGCGATCGGCTGATGGTGATCGACGAGAAGGCGTCGAGCCTGCCCGACTGTCCGCCGCTGCTCGCGTCGCTCCTGGGGTTCGAGGCGCCCGCGTCATGGGCCGATTCGGTCAACGTCCTCGTCCAGCTCGCGGCGTCGATGCGCGCGCACGGCCGCGGCGGCGCGCTGCTCGTCGTGCCGTCGGGGCGGGGCGCGTGGCGCCAGTCGATCGTGCCGCCGATTGTCTACGGCATCCGGCCGTTCTTTTCCGAGCTGGCGGAGCTGATGAACCAGACCGGCGCGCAAGGGCGCCGCTGGCAGGAAGCCCTCACGCGCGCCGTCGACGTCGTCGCCGGACTGACGGCGGTGGATGGGGCGACGATCATCACGGACAAGTACGAGCTCCTGGCATTCGGCGCGAAGATCGGACGGCGTGACGGCTCGCCACGCGTGGAGTCTGTCATCGTCACCGAGCCGATCGAAGGATCGGTCGCGCAGACGATGAATCCGAGCGAGATGGGCGGGACGCGGCATCTGTCGGCCGCGCAGTTCGTTCACGATCAGCAGAACGCGGTGGCGCTCGTCGCCTCACAGGACGGCCGGTTCACGGTGTTCGCATGGTCGCCGTGCGAGGCGTCGGTCCACGCGCACCGCGTTGAAGCGTTGCTGCTATAGCGGAGGTTCGGGGTTCACGGTTCAGCGTTCGGAGATTTGAAGGTCGACGGTTCGCGACGTCGCAGCTTTCATCATCGTCGGCGCGGCCGTGCGCGACGCGAGCGCGCCGTCGAAGACCCGCGGAAGACGTCCTCGCACGCGCGCGCCCGCACGCGTCGGCTGGCGGTCCATTCGTTACCAGCCGATCTTCTGCCCCTTGAGCTGTTCGTCCAGCCATTTGTCGAGCGGCGCGAAGTAGTCGAGGATCGCCGACGCATCCATCTGCTTCGTGCCGGCGATCACTTCGAGCTCCTCGGGCCACGGCTTCGACGTGCCCATCGACAGCATCGTGTTGAGCTTGGTTCCCGCTTCCTTGCTCTCGAAGATCGAGCAGCGGTGGAGCGGCGACGTGCAGCCGGCGGTCTTCGACAGCGCGCGGTGGAACTGGAACTGCAGGATGTCGGCGAGGAAGTAGCGCGTGTACGGCGTGTTGTCGGGCACGTGATACTTCGCGCCGGGATCGAACAGATCCTCGCCGCGCGGCGACGGCGGCGCGACGCCCTGGTACTTCAGCCGCAGATCCCACCACGCCTTGTTGTAGTCGGCGGGCTTCACCTCGCCGCTGAAGACTTTCCAGCGCCACTGATCGATCAGCAGCCCGAACGGCAGGAACGCGATCTTCTCGAGCGCGCGCTTCATCAGCAGGCCCGTGTCGCGCGACTGGTCGGGCGCTTTGCCGAGCAGGCCGATCTTCACCAGGTACTCCGGCGTGACCGACAGCGCGATCGTGTCGCCGATCGCTTCGTGGAAGCCGTCGTTCGCGCTGTCGCGGAAGAGGATCGGCTGCGTGTCGTAGGCGCGCTGGTAGTAGTTGTGCCCGAGCTCGTGGTGGATCGTCGTGAAGTCTTCCGCCGTCTGCTCGATGCACATCTTGATGCGGACGTCGCTCTCGATGTCGATGTCCCAGGCGCTCGCGTGGCAGACGACCTCGCGGTCTTTCGGCCGCACGAATAGCGATCGCTCCCAGAACGTCTTCGGCAGCGGCGCAAAGCCGAGCGAGGAGTAGAAGCGCTCGCCCGCGCGGACCATGTCGAGCGGCGGCATGTTGCGCTGCTTGAGGATCGCGGTCAGGTCGTACCCGGGATCGGCGTTTTTCGGCGCCACCAGCGGATAGATGTTCGACCAGTCCTGCGCCCAGATGTTGCCGAGCAGGTGCGCGGGAATCGGGCCGTCGAGCGGGACGGCGTCGCCGTATTTCTCGTGGAGCTTCATCCGGACGTACGCGTGCAGCTTCACGTAGAGCGGGCGCACCTGATCCCAGAGCCGATCGAGCTCCTTCGTGAACTGATCGGGCGGCATGTCGTACTTCGCGCGCCACATCGCCCCGGTGTCCCTGAAGCCGAGCTCGCTCGCGCCCTTGTTCGACAGCTCGACGAACCGTGCGTAGTCCTTCCGCATCGGCGGCGAGATCGTGTGCCAGCCCTCCCAGACCTGCCGGAGCTTCTTCTCGTCGCGCGAGTCGGCCATCACCTTCGTGATGTCGTCGATGTTCATGCACGCGTCCGGCTTCGCCGGGGCGTCCGTTGCATCGGGGCACCACTTGCCCTTGCCGTACGTCGACTCGAGCCGCGCCATGATCGTCGTCAGCTCTTCGCCGAGCTTGGGATCCGACGGCGTCGCCATCACGAGCGCGTTCTTCAGCAGGTCGAGCTGCCGGCGCTGATCGGCGGGAAGCGTGACCTTGTCGTACTTCACCGCGTCCTTCGCGAACCTCGCGATCGCGTCGGTGACGCGCTGGTTCACGCGCGCTTCGATCGCTTCGGTGTCCTCGGTGATGAAGTTCTGCTGGACCCAGCCGGCCTGGTTGGCCTCGATCTCCAGCTTCTTCATCGTCTCGTTCGCGTCCGCCAGGAACTTCAGCGCGTCATCGGGCTTCGAGTCCGTGGAGATGGCCGTTGGACGGGTGCAGGCGGCGGCTGCCGTGACGGCGGCAAGCGCGGCCATCAGCGACACACGTCTGATCGTGTTCATCGGAAGCTTCCTATTCGAAGGTTGGAACGTCTGAGGGAACTATAAGCGGAGCGCCGGTCGCCGCCTTCACGGCGTCGATGGTCGTGTCCGCGGCAATTTCGCGCAGCCGCAGGCCATCCGGCGTGACGTCTATCACGGCTTTTTCGGTGACGATGGCGTTGACGCATTTCACGCCGGTGAAGGGCAGCGTGCAGCGGGCGAGGATCTTGTGTCCGCCGTCCCTGGTCGTGTGCTCCATCGCGACGACGACCTTCTTCGCGCCGGCGACGAGATCCATCGCGCCGCCCATGCCCTTGACCATCTTGCCGGGGATCATCCAGTTGGCGAGGTTGCCTTCCTGATCCACCTGCAGCGCGCCGAGCACGGTGATGTCGATGTGGCCGCCGCGGACCATCGCGAACGACTCGGCGCTGTTGAAGTAGCAGCAGCCGGGCAGCTCGGTGACGGTTTCCTTGCCGGCGTTGATCAGGTCGGGATCGACTTCGTCCTCGCGCGGGTACGGACCGACGCCGAGCATGCCGTTCTCGGAGTGGAGCGTGATGTCGATTCCCGCGGGCACGTAGTTGGCGACGAGCGTCGGCATGCCGATGCCGAGGTTGACGTAGTCGCCGTCCTTGAGTTCTCTTGCGATGCGCCGCGCGATCCGCTCCCTGATGTCCATTACCTGCGCACCGTTCGTTTCTCGATCCGCTTGTCGTAGCCCGCGCCCTTGATGACGTGCTTCACGAAGATCCCCGGCGTGACGATCGCGTCCGGATTGAGCTCGCCGGGTTCGACGAGCTGCTCGACTTCGGCGATCGTGATTCTTGCGGCGGTCGCCATCACCGGGTTGAAGTTGCGCGCCGTGCGCCTGTAGATAAGGTTGCCGGCGCGGTCGCCTTTCCACGCCTTCACGAACGCGAAGTCCGCGCGCAGCGGCTGCTCGAGCACGTAGCCCTTGCCGTTGATGATGCGCGTCTCTTTGCCTTCGGCGACGATCGTGCCGTACGCCGTCGGCGTGAAGAAGCCTTCGATGCCGGCGCCGGCCGCGCGCATCCGCTCGGCGAACGTGCCCTGCGGCACGAGCTCGACTTCGATCTCGCCGCTCAGGAACTGGCGCTCGAACTCCTTGTTCTCGCCGACGTAGGTCGAGATCATCTTCCTGATCTGCTTCGCGTGCAGCAGCACGCCCGCGCCGAACTGATCGACGCCCGCGTTGTTGCTGATGACGGTGAGGCCTCCGGTGCCGCGCAGATGGAGCGCGCGGATCAGGTTTTCGGGGATGCCGCAGAGGCCGAAGCCGCCCATCATGATCGAGGCGCCGTCGGGCACGAGCGCGACCGCGGCCTCCGCGCTCGGCAAGACCTTGTTCACGATCGAATTATACTCAGCACCCTATCTGATCGTGTTCAGCACGGCAGTGCGCGTTGTTGAGAAAGCACGCTGGGGTGCGGTGTCTGAGGCGCGTTAGAGTGCTTTGGTGGGATCACATAAGGTGCTGCGTAAGATTCTGATCGCAAACCGCGGCGAAATCGCCGTGCGCGTGATTCGCGCGTGCCGGGAAATGGGCATCTCGCCGGTGGCCATCTACTCCGAATGCGATCGCACGGCGCTGCACGTGCGGCTCGCGGACGAAGCCTACGCCGTCGGCCCGAGCGCGCCGCGTGAAAGCTACCTCCGCATCGACCGCATCGTCGACGCCGCGAAGAAGAGCGGAGCCGACGCGGTGCATCCCGGCTACGGCTTCCTCGCGGAAAACGATCAGTTCGCGCGCGCCGTCGTCGACGCGGGCCTGACGTTCATCGGCCCGACCCCCGACGCGATCGCGTTGATGGGCAGCAAGACGGCCGCGCGGATCGCGGCCAGGCGCGCGGGAGTGCCGCTCGTGCCCGGCGCCGAGGATGCGATTCCCGCCGACGCGACGCCGGCGGAGATTCAGCAGCTCGGCGAGGCGACCGGTTATCCGCTGCTCGTGAAGGCCGTCGCCGGCGGCGGCGGCAAGGGCATGCGAACCGTGACGGGCGCCGGCGATCTTCACGGCGCGGTGATCGCGGCGCGGTCGGAAGCCTCGACCGCGTTCGGCAATCCGGCCGTCTATCTCGAGCGGCGCCTGCTTCGTCCGCGGCACATCGAGGTGCAGCTGCTCGGCGATCATCACGGCACCGTCGTGCCGTTCGTCGAGCGCGAGTGTTCGATTCAGCGCCGGCATCAGAAGGTCGTCGAAGAGACGCCGTCGATCGCGGTGTCGCCGAAGCTGAGGGCCGCGATCACATCGGCCGCTGCGGCGGTGGCGAAGGCGGTCGGCTACACAAGCGCCGGAACCATCGAGTTCCTGCTCGACGAAGACGGGAAGTTCTACTTCCTCGAGATGAACACGCGGCTGCAGGTCGAGCATCCGATCACCGAAGCCGTCACCGGGCTCGATCTCGTGCGCTGGCAGATCCGGATCGCGCGCGGCGAGCGCTTCGACGCCGATCCCGCGGCGCTCCTGACGCCGCGCGGCCACGCGATCGAGTGCCGGATCTACGCCGAAGATCCCGACAACAACTTCATGCCGTCGCCCGGCCGCATCACCGGCCTGCGCGCCGCGTCGGGCCCCGGCGTCCGCGACGACAGGGGCGTCGAAGCCGGCCACGACGTCCCGATCTTCTACGACCCGATGATTTCCAAGCTCATCGCCTGGGCGGAAGATCGGCCGTCGGCGGTCGAGCGCATGCGCCGCGCGCTGGCGGAATACGTCGTCTCCGGCATCAGGACGTCGC
>DATNBT010000322.1:0-3358 GCA_035571855.1 Vicinamibacterales bacterium | reverse complement strand
GAAGACACGCCGGGCGCCGAGGTCGCGGGCACGAAAGGCAAAGCCACGCCGGCGGCGTCCGCCGTCCAGGAGCGGCTGATTCGCCTATGGGCGAGCCCGCAAGGCGCGCCGAAAGCCGCAATCGCCGGCACGAGCGACACGTTCTGGCTCGGCGCCAATCCCGGGACGCTCTTCAGCGACGGCCTGGACAAGGTCGGGCAGACCTCGGTGTCGTGGCAGAACGGCAAAGCGGTCGTGACGTTCCCGATTCCCGCCGTGCCCGGCGCCATGGCCACGGCCACGCTCGACGCGAAGTACATGGCCGAGCGCGTCGTCGTCTCGCTGAACGGCGCGACGACCGAATTCACCTACAGCAGCTATCAGGACTTCAACAATCCGCTCAACAGGATCGAAGTCCTCTACGCCGGCAGGATCACCGAGCGCCGCAACGGCGCGGCCGTTCGCGATCTGACGACAGAGCAGACCGAGACGGGGAACGTCTACGTCGTCGCGCCGGTGCCGGCAAGCGTGCAGGCGGCGATGAAGGTCACGGGGCAGATTCCGAAGGGCGTCTTCGCGAAGACGGACATTCCCGTCGACAGGACGAAGCCCACGCCGCGCCTCGGCGCGCATCCCGATCTGACGGGGAGCTGGGTCTACACCGACTGGATTGGCAACTACATGACCGGCGGCGGACGCCGGTGCGGTCCGACGCAGCGAGCCGGATGCAACCGCCAGGTGAATCAGACCTACGACTTCGAGCTGTACTCGCCGTCTCGGTTCGGCAACCTCGGGCACCCGACGTACAAGCCGCAGTACTGGGACAAGGTCCAGCAGCTCGACATGTGGACGAACAAGTACGACCCCGTCATGACGTGCATGCCGCTCGGCGTCCCGCGAGAGGGCCCGCCGAAGCGCATCGTCCAGTCCGACAAGGACGTGATCTTCATCTACACCGGCGGCGACGCGGGCGGCGGCTACGGTGAATACCGCGTCATTCCGACCGACGGGCGTCCGCACAGCAAGAACGCGGAGTTCGACATCACGTTCCTCGGCGATTCCGTCGGCAAGTGGGAGGGCGACACGCTGGTGCTCGACGCGATCGCGTTCACCGACCAGACCTGGATCGGACGCGGCGGCTTCTTCCATTCCGACAAGATGCACGTCATCGAGAAGTTCACGCGGCAGGGCGATGCGCTGCTGTACGACGTGACGGTCGACGATCCCGACGTGCTGGCCGAGCCCTGGGTGTTCCCGACGCGCGTCGTCAGGCGGAATCCGAATCCTGACGCCGGTCTCATCCGCGAACGGGGCAACTGCGAAGTGTACGAAACGGAAGCGGTCGCCACGCAGATCCGGCATTGAGGGAAGGCGGGCCTTCGAGGTCCGCCGGACTTTTCTGGAGGCACGAATGATTAAGCGGACTGTCGGAATCCTCATCGCGTTCGGGTTCATCGCCGGCGTGTCTCTCTCGGCGCATCACTCGCTCGCCGGGGCGTACGCGCTCGGCAAGGAAGCGAAGGTCACCGGGACGTTCACGGCGTTCAGGCTCGTGAACCCGCACTCGAACCTGAAGCTCGAAGTGAAGGGTGCGGACGGCGTGGTGAAGGAGTGGTCGATCACCGGCGGCAGCGTGACGTCGCTCGCGAAGTTCGGCATCGGCAGAAGCACCGACGGCCCGAACGCGCTGAAGGTCGGCGACGAAATCACGGTGACGTACACGCCGGCGGCCGACGGCCACAGCCCGATCGGCCTGCTCGTCGCGATTACCTACAAGGACGGCCACACGGTCCGCTTCCGGTCTCCGGACGAATAGACATCGGCCGATTGCCACGACAATCAACGCTGAGCCGCGGAGCGCGAGAGCGCTTCGCGGCTTTTCTTTTGCGCGGCGCTGCCGTGCTATGATCGCCGTTCCTCTACGGAGCGGTGTGCCCTCGAGTGGCGAGGTAGCTCAGTTGGTAGAGCATACGACTGAAAATCGTAGTGTCGACGGTTCGATTCCGCCCCTCGCCACCATCTTTTCCCTTCACTGAATCAAGAAGTCCTGGCTGGCCCGCTCTTTGTAAGTAATTGCGTGAGGGCTGGCGCAGGGTTTTTGCCGTTTCCCCTGCTCGAGGTCGCGCCGAAGCGGAACGGCGTCAGGTGCGACACGGCCCAACTAGACCGTCTCGAGGGTGAGCGGCGGCGGTCGCTTGCCGTCGATGTCTTTCACTCCCAGTTCGATCGTCGCCTGCGCGGCGACGACGATCGTGCCGCTGCGTTCCACCAGTCGCGCATCGTTCGCGCGCGCGGCGATCACGCGGCCGATGAACTCTGGGCTCTCGCTGTTGTCCAGCGTGAACCAGCCTTGTGACGCCGCAGCCAGCACCGATTCGGTTCGAACCAGTCCGGGATACAACGAGATAACCGAGACGCCACACGTGCGCAATTCGTGCGCCATGTCGGCCGTGAGTTTGTCGGTCGCGGCCTTGGAGACGCCGTAGATCGTGTTGCCGATGAACTTCTGGGCCGCCCAGACGCTGATGTTGACGATGAGCCCGCGGCCCTGCGGCATCATGAGCGGCACGGCGCGCGAGCTGACGGCCCACGCGGCGCGGACGCCGGCGTCCATCATGCTCGTCCAGCGATGCGCCGGCTGCTGCCAGAAGGGCAGGCCCCACGTGAACTGTCCGCCGTCCACCATCCGCTCGTAGCCGCCCCAGGAGTTGTTGACGACGACGTCGAGCGACGGCGTCTCCTGCTGGATGCGCGCGAACGCAGCGTCGGTGTCGGCGTCGATGGTGTGATCGCAGCGAAGGCAGGTGATGCCGGACGGCAAGTCCGCGGACTCAATCGTCCGTCCGGTCGCGAAGACACGGTAACCGGCGTCGTGGAGGGCAGTGGCGATGCCCTTGCCGACTCCACGACTGGCGCCGGTGACAAGCGCGAACGGCATGATCGTCAGGCAGGCCTGAAGGCCTGCACCACATCAGACAGCGGCGATTTCCGGATTGTCGCGAACGAGGCCGAGCTCGCGGCGGACGCGATCCTCGATGGTCTTCGCGATGTCCGGATTGTCTTTCAGGAACTGCTTCGCGTTTTCGCGGCCCTGGCCCAGGCGCTCGCCGCCGTAGGCGAACCACGCGCCGGACTTCTCGATGATCCGCTTCTCGACGCCGATGTCGATGAGGTCGCCCCACTTCGACACGCCCTCGCCGTACATCACGTCGAACTCGGCCTCGCGGAACGGGGGAGCGACCTTGTTCTTGACGACCTTGACGCGCGTGCGGCCGCCGACCACGACGTCGCCGTCCTTGATGCTCGCGATGCGGCGGATGTCGATGCGGACCGAAGAGTAGAACTTCAGCGCGCGGCCGCCGGTCGTCGTTTCGGGATT
>DATNBT010000321.1:0-5022 GCA_035571855.1 Vicinamibacterales bacterium | reverse complement strand
GCGTGTCGTGCAGCGCGGCCTGCACCGTCGCCGTCCCCGACGCGAGCAGCGCGACGTCGGACGCGGCGAGCACCGTGTCCGCGTCGCCGTCGACGAGCACGGTCTTCGCGAGGTTCGCCTGTCCAAGCGGGCGGAACAGCTCGTCGGCCAGATTCGGCGCACGCGCGACGAGGAACTGCGCGTCCTTCATCGACGCTTGTATCAGCGTCGCCGCTTCCACAAGGTCCGGAAGAATGCGCGACACCTCGTTGGCCCGGCTGCCGGGAAGGATCGCAATCGTCGGCGCGGACGAGGAGAGGCCGCGCGCTTCGAGAAACTGCCGGCCCGACGCCGCCGCCTGCGTCAGCTCGACGAGCGGATGGCCGACGAACTCCACCGGTACGCCGGCCCGCTGATAGATCGCTTCCTCGAAGGGAAAAATCACGAGCACCCGCGATGCGATCTCGCGCATGCTCCGCATGCGCCACGGCCGCGACGCCCACAACTGCGGGCTCACGTAATAGACGACCGGCACGCCACGCCTCGTCATCGCCTGCGCGAGACGGTAGTTGAAGCCCCAGAAGTCGATCGGCACGAAGACGTCCGGCGGCGTCTTCTCCGCTTCGGCGACGATGTGTTTGCGGGCGGCGTTGAGCTGCGGGATCTTCCCGAGGACTTCGAAGAGGCCGTTGACGGAGAACCCGCGGTAGTCGGCGACCTGCCGTCCGCCTGCGGCGACAAACCGCGGACCGCCGAGGCCGAAGACGTCGGCGTCCGGCGCCAGCGCGCGCAGCTCGCGCACGAGCGCGCCTGCGTAGAGGTCACCCGACGCCTCGCCGCACGAAATCAGGATCCTCAAGATCCGGGTCGGATGAAGAGCTTCGGATCGATCGAGTCGTTGACGCGGATGTCTCTGACCGTCCGTCTGATGCTCAACGGGCCGACGTGCCGCTCGGCCACGAACGGCATCTGGACCCCGTTGACGGCGCGATAGTCGGAAAACGTCTCTTCGACGAGCGCCTGGCCGCCGCGCCCGGCGGCAAACGATTCCTTCGACACGCGCGACGTCGCGGGATCGATCGACAGCGTGACCGGTCCGGCGGCGCCGCCGGTGAACTCGAGGGATCCGTCAGGAAGGCGCCGCACGGCGGCGCGGCCGTCGACGCCGGCGATCAGCAGCCGGATGACGTCGCGATCGAGATTGTTCTTGGCCTCCGCCGCCACTTCACGCGGCACCTCGCGCGAGCCCTGCGGATCGCTGGTCCACGCCGTTCTGCCGTCGAAGCCCTGCACGAGGTTGCCGTACGTCGTGCCGGCCTCGACGCGGAACTTATCCGGATATTCGATGAAGCTGGTCGTGTCGCTGGTCATCACCGCTTCCGGCGTTTTCTGCGACACGCTCTGCTTCGCGATGATCGTCTTCACGTTCCGCAGCGCGTCGATGCCGCCCATCGCGGCGACCACGCGGTTCAGCGCCGCGTTCGCCTCGCGATCGGTGCGGCCGACCGCATTCTGGGCGGAGTAGGCAGCCTGCGCAGGCCGGACCTGCAGGTCGGGCGCCACCGCCGGGATCGCGGACGGCACAGCGTCGGCAGCCGCGCGCCGCGCTGGTCGTTTGAAATCGACGGCCGTGAGATCCAGATTCTGGATGTCCACCGTCTCGAACGACGGGAAGCCGACGCCCTGCAGCTGCGGCGCGAACTCGGCGGCGTTGCCGACGAGGGCGACCGACAGGCGATCGGGTTTCAGATAGAGGCGCGCGACGCGCTGGATGTCGTCCACCGTCACCGCGTTCACGCGCTCGCGGAACGTCTGCAGCTGTTCGACGGGCAGGCCGTAGAACAGCACGTTCAGCACCTGCATCGCGATCGCGTTCGGCGTCTCGATCGTCAGCGGGAAGCTGCCCGTGAGGTACGCCTTCGCGTCCGCCAGCTCGCGCTCGTTGACACGTTCGCGCTGCAGCCGCCAGAACTCGTCGACGATCAGCCGGAGCACCTCGCCCGTCTGCGCCGTGCGCGTGTTCGTCTCGGCCTCGAAATCGCCGGCGTCCCTGAACGTGTCGAAGTCGGCCTGCGCGCCGTACGTGAGGCCGCGCGCCGTGCGCAGCACCTGGTGCAGCCGGTTGCTGCCCTCGCCGCCCAGAATCCGGATGGCGAGGTTCACCGCCATGTAATCGGGATGATTGCGCTGGATGCCGATGTTGCCGACGCGCACCTCCGTCTGCACCGCGTCCGGCTTGTTCACGACGACGACACGCCGCGTCGGCATCGGCGGCTCGGCGAACGCCGACGTCCCGACGTCCTTCTTCTGCCAGTCGCCGAAGATCCGGCGCACGCTCGCGAACGCTTCTTCCGGCTGCACGTCGCCGACGACGGCGAGGATGGCGTTGTTCGCCCAGAAATACTTGTCGTGGAACGCGACGATGTCGTCGCGCGTGATCGAGCGGAGCGTCTCGGGCGTGCCGCTCTGCGGCAGGCCGTAGGGGTGAAAGCCGTAGACCAGCCGGTCGAAGACCGCGTTGGCGATGAAGTCGGGATCGTCGAAGCTGACCTGCAGCGACGACAGCAGCTGCTGCCGCTGGCGTTCCAGTTCCTCCTGCTTGAACGCCGGACGCCTCGCCATGTCCGACAGCATCTGCAGGCCGCGCTCGAAGCTGTCCTTCATCACGAGCACGTTGAGATAGCTCAGGTCGGTGCCGGCGCCCGCGCCCATGCTGCCGCCGATGAAGTCGATCTCGTCGTTCATCTGCGCCGCCGTCGCCGTCGTCGTCCCCTGATCGAGCAGCGACGCGGTCAGATGCGCGAGTCCGGTCTTGCCCTTCGGATCGAGCGACGCGCCGGCGCCGACGAGCAGGCGGATGCTGACGACCGGCTGCTCGTGATGCGCGACGGCGACGATGCGCAGACCGTTCGGCAGCGTCTGCATCTGGTACGGCGGAAAGTTGACCGGACGGGCGGCGAGCGGACGCGGCGGGAACTCATTCGGCCACCGCGAGGGATCGATCTGCTGTTGTGCGCTCACGGACGAGCCACAGAGGAACAGAGAAAGAACAGAGACAGAGACGCACAGCGTCACTCTTTTGAGGAATGAATCTCCGTGGTTCTCATCTCTGTGTTTGCCTCCGTGCCTTCGTGGCTCGTACGTGGTCATCGGCCCTCCGGCAGAAGCGTCAGCACGGTGCGATTGTTCGCGGTGAAATAGGTCTTCGCGACGCGCTGGACGTCGGCGGCCGTCAGGCTCTGGAAGATGTCGAACTCGCCGTCCGCCGTCTTGATGTCGTGATGGATGACGACGGCGTGCGACAGGACGCGCGCCTTGTCCTGATCCGACTCGCGATTGAGGATGTAATCGCGCGCGAACTGGTTCTTCGTGCGCTGCAGCTCGCGATCCGAGATGGGCTCGTTCTTCAGCCGGTCGAACTCCGCGATCAGCGCGTTGATCACCTGGTCGGGCGTGCGGCCGGGCTGGACGATCGCGACCGCATAAAAGATGTTGGGGTCTTCAATCAGGTTCGGCCCGCCGAACGCCGCGACGGCGAGCTGCTGCTCGTAGACGAGCTTCTTGTAGATGCGCGAGCTCTGGCCGTCGGACAGCACCTTGCCCGCGATGTGCAGCGGATAAGAATCCGGATTGCCGTCATAGGTGATGTGATACGCGACGACGACGGCCGGCAGCGGCCACGGCTCGGTGAGCGTCACGCGCCGTTCGGCGGCCTGCGGCGGCTCCTTCGGGATGTCGCGCGGCACGGGCTTCGCCGCTTTCGGCACGCGGCCCATGTACTGGGTCACGAGATCCGTCGCCTGCGCGTAGTCGATGTCGCCGACGATCGTCAGCGTCGCGTTCTCGGGGACGTAGAACGTCCGGTAGAAGTCGCGGACGTCGTCCACCGTGGCGGCGTCGAGGTCGACCATGCTGCCGATCGGTACGTGTTTGTACGGATGCGTCGTGAAGACCTGGTCGTAGATGACTTCGTTCAGCCGTCCGTACGGCTGGTTGTCGACGCGCAGCCGGCGTTCTTCCTTCACCACTTCACGCTCGCTCGTCACCGTTTCCGGCGTGATGCGCAGCGTGGCCATGCGATCGGCTTCCATCCACAGCGCGAGCGGCAGGTACTGCGACGGGAACGTCTCCCAGAACGTCGTCTCGTCTTCCGTCGTGAACGCGTTCGCCTGGCCGCCGACCGACGCGATCAGCGACGTGTGCGCTTCGGGCTCGACGTTCTTGCTGCCCTTGAACATCAGGTGCTCGAACAGATGCGCGAAGCCGGTGCGGCCGGGCTTCTCGTTCTTCGAGCCCACGTGATACGTGAGGTTGAGATGCACGATCGGAACGGAGTGATCTTCCTCGAGCACGAGCGTGAGGCCGTTGGGGAGCGTGGAGATCCGATACTCGAGCTTCGGAGGACGGACGGCCGCCGTGACCGCCGCGCCGGCGACGGCAACCGCCGCGGCCGCTGCAGCAACGGCCGACAGACGCCGCGCCGTATTTCGTGTCATCCCGGCTGATTATGTACTACTTGCTGGCGATCCTGAATCCGACGATGCCCCAGTTTGCAGCGGGCCGGAAGTAATCGAGTTCGTACGCGTCGAGCCTGTGTTCGACGCCGGCGAAGAACTCGAAGTCGGCTTTCG
Organism: Vicinamibacterales bacterium; assembly: GCA_035571855.1. Taxonomy (GTDB): domain Bacteria; phylum Acidobacteriota; class Vicinamibacteria; order Vicinamibacterales; family CAVVIG01; genus DATNBT01. The sequence continues at coordinate 412 of DATNBT010000321.1, read as the reverse complement.
TCCCGATCACTCTCGGTCCGACCTCGAGCCGCAGCGTGTGCTGCACGTCGCTCCGGCCCCGCACGACGGAATTCGTCCCGTACATCTCGCCGGTGCTGCGTCCGTACCACTGAAAGTACGGATTGACCGGATGCACGACGTCGACGTCCCAGTCCGCGGCCCACGTGTAGTCGACGTCCGAATGCTGCATGAGATGTCCCACGGTCGCGCGCACGGCGACCGTCGTGCCGTTCAGATTGAACTTCCGCAGGTACCGACCCTCGGCGATGTTGAACGCGATCGCATAGCGCTTGGGTCGATCGCTCAGGTGCTTCGAGACGTGGTGAAACACGAACGAGAACTCGTTGTTGCCGGCAAACCACGACGCCGCGGGCTCGAGCACGTAGTTGCCCTGCACCGGATCGAAGGGTCG
>DATNBT010000320.1:0-15985 GCA_035571855.1 Vicinamibacterales bacterium | reverse complement strand
CATCCCGACCGTGTCCGCCTTCTGCAGCGTCTCGTACACGACCGGGTCGTCGGGCGGCAGATGCGCCAGGTCGACCTCCTCGGCATACACCTCGGGGATCATTTTGATCGTGTCCTCCAGGACCGCCATCATCCCGAGCCCGAGCAGGTCCACCTTCACGATCCCCATGTCCGCGCAGTCGTCCTTGTCCCACTGGACGACGACGCGGCCGGGCATGCTGGCGTTTTCGAGCGGGACGACGGCATCGAGCTGCCCGCGGCAGAGCACCATGCCGCCCGAGTGCTGGCCGAGATGCCGCGGCAGGTCCTGCATCTGGTGCCACAGGCTCGCGAACAGGCGCACGCGATCGGAATCGAGATCGAGGCCGACCGTCGAGAGATGCTTCGGCAGCGTGTCGTGCTGGTCGCGGAACTCGAAATGTCCCATGACCTTCGCGAGCCGGTCGATCTGGGCCTCGTCGATGCCGAGCGCCTTGCCGACTTCGCGCGCCGCGCTGCGTCCGCGATACGTGATGACGTTGGCGGTCATCGCTGCCCTTGGCCCTTCGGGGGCGGCGCCACGGGAATTGTATTTTTCGTACACGTGCTGGATGACGCGCTCGCGGCGGTCGCCGCTCGGCAGATCGAGATCGATGTCGGGCCACTCGCCGCGCTCTTCCGACAGAAACCGCTCGAACAGCAGATCCATCTTCACGGGATCGACGGCCGTGATGCCGAGGCTGTAGCACACGGCGCTGTTGGCCGCGCTGCCGCGGCCCTGCACGAGGATGTCGTGCTGCCGGCAGAAGTTGACGATGTCCCAGACGATGAGGAAGTAGCCGGCGAGCTCGAGCTTCTCGATCAGATCGAGCTCGCGCGCGATCTGCGCGCGCGCGCGATCGTGATACGGCCGGTAGCGTTCGCGCGCGCCGACGTCCGCGATCTTGCGGAGAAAGCTCGCCTGCGTTTCCCCCGGCGGGACCGGGTAGTCGGGAAACCTGTAGCCGAGATCCGCCATCGTGTACTGCAGGCGATCGGCGAGCTCGCGCGTGCGCGCGACGGCCTCCGGCATGTCCGCGAACAGCGCCGCCATCTCCGCCGGCGATTTCAGGTACCGCTCGGCGTTCGGCGCGAGACGGCGTCCCGCGCGCACGAGATCCGTGTGGTGATGGATGCACGTGAGGACGTCGAACAGCGGCCGGCTGCGAGGCTCGGCGAACCGCACGCCGTTGGTCGCGATGACCGGCACGTGAAACGCGCCGGCCAGATCGACGAGCGTCCGGTTGTCGGCCTGCTCGTCGCGGCGGAAGTGGCGCTGCACGTCCACGTACACGCGATCGCGGCCGAAGATGCCGACGAGGCGATCGACGAGGCCGCCGACGCCGAACCGATGGCCGGCAAGCGCCGCGCGCCCGACGAGCGCGACGAGCCCGCCCACGTGGCCGTCGAGATCGTCCAGCGTCAGCGCGCCCTCGCCCTTCGGCGCGCGCATCTTCATCCGCGTGATGAGCCTGCAGAGGTTCTGGTATCCCTGCTGCGACTCGCACAGAACCGGCAGGACGAAGGGCAGGACGGGCGGGATCGGCGGGATGGTGGAGTACGCAGAGCCTCTGTGTCCTCCCCTTCCTGCCCATCCTGCCCATCCCGCCCTTCCCGCCTGTCCCGCCCTCCCCGCCTCCGCCTGTCCCGCCAGATCAAGCGTCAACTCGCCGCCGATGATCGGCTTGATCCCAGCCGCCAGAGCGGCTTTGTGAAAGCGGGGACAGCCGTACACGCCGTCGCGATCGAGAAGCGCGAGCGCCGGGTACTCGAGTTCGGCCGCGCGGTCGATGAGGAGTTCGGGAAGCGACGCGCCCTGGAGAAAAGAAAAGGCCGATGCGCAATGAAGCTCGACGTACACGACGCACCATGCTCAGTCGAGGATCGCGTCGATGAACCAGCCGCCGGTCGCGCGGTCGAGGAACACGCGATAGGTGGCGCCGTCGGCGAGCGAGACGTCCCACTCGTCGCGATCCCATCCCGCCTGTCCTGCCCTTCCCGCCCGTCCTGCCTCTCCCGTCTCGCCAAGCCACCAGTCGCCGGACGTCTTCCACGGACCTGACGCATTGACGACGCTGCCGCCAGCAAACCCGCGTCGATCGCTCATGACTTTGGCGGGCCGGTCGTCTGCCGTGACCACGCGTGCTGGAACAGGCTGCCGGCAGCGGCGGACGACGGCATTGGCAAGATGGGCGGGAGGGGCGGGACGGGCAGGAGGGGCGGGATGGGCAGGATGCTCTGTCGCAAACGGCTTCATCGCAAACGCACCGGGCCGATACGTATCGACCGGAACCGGTGCGCCGACGCGGTCCTGTCCCATGACGGCGCCGAGCCGCGCGAGCAGCGTCGAGAGCTGTTCCGGCGTCGGATGCGGCCGCGTGAACAGCGTGTGCTGCAGCACACGGCCGGGCGTCGGATCGACGACGACCGCGACGCGATCAATCGCCGCCTCAGGAGGATGCGCTTCGAGATCCAGCAGCGCCAGCGTCCGCAGCGCCTTCACCTCGCGCATCGGCGTCGGCAGCTCCAGCCGCCGCGCGTGCGTGTCTTTCGACACCAGACGGAGCGCCACGTGCAGCACCGCGACGCCGCGATCGCGCTGCTCGAGGCGCAGCGACAGCGGCTCGAGGAGCCGCGTCAGCACGAACGACAGCGGCTCGAGGCCTTCGATCGGCCATTCGAGCTCGAGCGCCTGCTCGAACCGCTCCTCCTCGACGTCGGGCACGAGCGGCCGGATGTCGCGCCCGTTCGCGAGCGCATGCCACACGAGCGCGGGCTTCCCGAGGCGCGACGAGAGCGCGTCGGCCGGCAGCCGCGCGAGATCGCCGAGCGTGCGCAGGCCCCACCTTTTAAACACAGAGATCACAGAGATCGCAGCGACGTCGATTTTTTCGAGGATATCCAGAGAGACAGAGGCGATCGCCGCAGCTTCGCCGCCTGCCTCAACCACCACGACCCCGGGCCGCGAGATCGCGAGCATCACCGCCGCGGTCTGCGTCGGCGCGACCGCGACGTGCGCGCGCACGCCGCGATCCGCGGCGTCGCGCCGCAGCTCCTCGCCGATCGCGCGCGGCGTGCCGAACAGGCGCTCGAGGCCGCGCACGTCGACGACGGCGAGATCGCCGCGCGTCTCGTAGCGCGGAGAGAACTGCCGGGCGACGACGGCCAGTGCATCCGATGCGGCACCGGCCACGTACACACACGCGTACATAAATGACGATCTAGGAAACCGTCGCCTGGCGGAGGGCCGGCGCCTGGAGGCTGAGGCCGCGCGGACTGCGCGACAGCCGGTCGGATCCGACGAGCAGGCACGCGGTCGGCGACGCGTCGACCATCCGCTGCAGCCGCAGCCACGTGGTGAACGGCAGGCGGCGCAGCGCGTCGGCCGGCGCCTCGCCCACGTCGAAGACGACGAGGCCGAAGTTGCCGGCCGAGAGCACGAGCGTCAGCGCGCGCACGGCCTGCACCATCGCGCGGAGATTCGAATCGCGGCACATGCCGGGATTCGGCACGACGAACCCGCGCACCCACAGCAGCCGATCGAGATCGAGACCCGCCGCCGCGGCCGATTCGACGTCGAGCATGTCGAGCGCGTCCACCAGCGCGACGAGCTCACCGCGCGCGGTCGCCGCCGCGAGCATCCGCAGCATCAGCGCCGTGCGGCCCGACGATCGCGGACCGACGAGCTCCGACACCTGGCCGCGAGGGATCCCGCCGGATAACCGCGCGTCTAATCCCGCGTGCCCGGTGGACGCGGCCTCGACGGCGATCGGCCCGCGCGTAAGCGTCCGGTCGAGATTTTTCGTATGCAGGAGTGTTTCGAGCTCGGCGCGTGCGAGTGAACCCATGATTTTCGCCTTTTGTTCGCCTCAACAGGCAGACTATAGCGAAAGCCGAAGGTCCAATCAAGCCAGTAGAATAGGAACCCTGAGCCCCCTTTCTTGGCAGATATCGCGGACACCGCCACGGCCGTAAAAGCCCCAGAAACACCCCCCGGCACTCCGACGCATCTGCAGCATGCGATGCGCCGTATGTTCGCGGCGTTCACGTACCGCGACTTCCGCGTGCAGTGGATTGGCGCCTGCAGCTCGGCGATCGGCACCTGGATGCAGATCGTCGCGCAGAACTGGCTGGTGCTGTCGATCACCGGGTCGGCGTTCTACCTCGGCCTCGACGCGTTCCTCCAGCAGCTGCCGATCATTCTCTTCACGCTGATCGGCGGCGTCTTCGCCGACCGCTACGACAAGCGCAAGACGCTGCTCACGTCGCAGTACATCCAGATGGCGACCTCCGGCACGCTGGCCGTGCTGATGTACCTGCACGTCGTCCAGATCTGGCACATCCTCGCGCTGTCGTTCATCACCGGCTGCGCGCAGTCGTTCGGCGGCCCCGCGTATCAGTCGCTGCTGCCGATGCTCGTCGACAAGAAAGATCTGCCGAACGCCGTCGCGCTCAACTCGATCCAGTTCAACCTCGCGCGCGTCCTCGGCCCGCTGCTCTTCGCCGCCACGCTCGCGGGCTTCATCAAGTTCGGCTACAACGAGCCGCAGGCGATGAACGCCGCCTTCGCCCTCAACTCCGCCTCCTTCCTCATCGTCGTCTACACGCTGATGTCGCTGCACGTGAAGCACGTGCCGCCGACCGAGCACAAGAAGATGAAGGAAGAGCTCAAGGGCGGGCTGCACTACGTCCAGCACCACGGCAGCCTCGTCGCGCTCATCGTCCTCGCGGCGACGACGACGTTCCTCGGGTTCGCGATTCTGACGTTCCTGCCGGCGTTCGCGCGGAACGTGTTCAACGCGGACGCCAGCACGTACAGCCGGCTGATGGCGTTCTCGGGCGCGGGATCGATCTGCGGCGCGCTGGTCGTCGCGTGGCTCGGGAAGTTTCCGCGGATGGGGCTGACGGCGCTCCTGATGCAGGCGATTTACGGGCTGCTGATTTTCGCGTTCGCGCGGTCGCACGTGCTGTGGGTCAGCTCGATGCTGCTGTTCTTCACCGGCGCCGCGCTGATGATGGTGTTCTCGACGGTGACGTCGCTCGTGCAGCTCATCGCGCCCGACCACATGCGCGGCCGCGTCATGAGCATCTATCTCGTCTCGTTCCGCGGCGGCATGCCGCTCGGCAGCCTGCTCAGCGGGTACTTCGCGACGATGATCGGCACGCCGCAGGTGATTGCGATCAACGGCATCCTGCTCGTCGTCGTCGCGTTCTATTTTCTAGTGATTCGCAGCCACGGCGTACGCGAAGCCTAGGACGACCAGCCCCAGGACCACCTGACCGACGATGTTCGCGCCGGCCGCGAGGACCTGGCCTTCGCGAATCAGGGCGAAGCTTTCGAAGGCGTACGATGAGAACGTCGTGAACCCGCCGAGGATGCCCGTGAACCAGAACAGCCTGACTTCGGGTGCCAGCGACAGCCGCGTGCTTGCGGCGCCGGCGAGCGCACCGAACGCCGCGCAGCCAATCAGGTTGACGACGAACGTGCCGAGCGGAAACGCCGGGCCGCTGGCGCGGACGACGAGACCGGTGAGGAGATAGCGCGCCATCGATCCGATGGCGCCCCCGACGGCCACTGCGAGAAGATTCAACGGTAAGATATTCCGGACGTCATTATGCCAGCGTTTGAGATTCTCACCGGCTCCGCGCTCGGATCGCTGCTCGGCATGCGCCATGCGCTCGAACCGGATCACCTGTCGGCGGTTTCCACGCTCGTGACCGGCGAACGCAGCAGCGTGCGCGCGGCGATGCTCGGCGCGTCGTGGGGCGTCGGCCACACGCTCTCGCTGGTCGTCGTCGGCGCCGTGCTCGTGCTGCTGCGCGCGGAGATGCCTGCACGGGTCGCGGATCTGTTCGAACTCTTTGTCGCGATCATGCTGATCGCGCTCGGCATCCGCGCGATCCTGATCGCCGTGGGCCAGGGACGCGTCGGGCCCGCGCACACGCACCACCACGGCGGCATCGTCCACCGCCACGCAGGCGCGAAGCCGCACGTGCACGTGGGACGCTGGACGCTGGCGCGGCGGCCGCTGCTTGTCGGCGCCGTGCACGGCCTGGCCGGCAGCGGCGCGCTGACGGCGCTCGTGCTGGCGACGCTGACGTCGAACGCCGCGCGCATCACCTACATGGCGCTGTTCGGGATCGGTTCCACGCTCGGGATGGCGCTGCTGTCGGGCCTGATGGGCTGGCCGCTCGCGAGGATCGGCGGAAACCGGCAGACGCTGCGCGCGCTGTCGCTCGCGGTCGGGTGCGTGTCGATCGCGCTCGGAATCTTCTGGGGCTACCCGCTTACTTCACGGTTACTGTCCAACTGATCGGCTCGGTCTTGGGGTTGTAGCAGATCGCATCGTCGCACGCCTGATACTTCAGCACGCCCGTCACGTACAGCAGTCCGGGCTTCGCGTCCGCGGCAATCGTCACGTCCTGTGTCAGCCGGAACGGCATCTCGAAGACCGGCACGTGCTCTTTGAGCGGCTCGAAGTACAGATCCTGCGCCTTCGGATACGACAGCTTGCCCGCGCGCACGCCGGGCGAGTTCAGTTCGAGCGAGATCACCTGATAGTCTTTCGCGCCAGGCGCGTAGACGTGCATCTTCGGCTTCGGCGTCACGTCGACAAAGAGCCGCACCGTCTGACCGGGGGTCACGGTCGCCGCGCTCGCCGACGTCAGGAAGGTGAGCTGCACCGGCGCGGCCGCGAGGAATACGGCAAGTAACGCGGAAATCATGCACCGATTATAAAATGACGCCCGTGACCCGGGTCCTCGTCGTCGAAGACGACCCCGATATCGCGCAGCTCGTCGCGCATTATCTGGAAAAGTCGGGGTACTCCGTCGACGTGCTGGCGAGCGGGCGCGAGGCGCTGACCTCCATCGCCGCGCGTCCGCCGGACGCCCTCGTGCTCGATCTGATGCTGCCCGGCGTCGACGGCCTCGAAATCTGCCGCGTCGTCCGCGGCAACGAGGCGACCGCCGCGATTCCCATCATCATGCTGACCGCGCGCGCCGAAGAATCGGATCGCATCGTCGGCCTCGAGATCGGCGCCGACGACTACCTCGGCAAGCCGTTCAGCCCCAACGAGCTCGTCGCCCGCGTCCGCGCGCTCGTGCGGCGGGCACAGCGCACCGGTCCCGCCTCCGCGCTTCGCGGTGCGGCGGGCAGGCCCGCCACGTACGGATCGATCGTGATCGATACCGAGCGTCACACGATTACCGACGGCGGTGATCCGGTGACGCTGACGGCGAAGGAGTTCATGCTGCTCGAGTACCTCCTGCAGCATCGCGGCCGCGTGCTCTCCCGCGACGTGCTGCTCACCGACGTGTGGGGCTATCGCTACACCGGCGGCACGCGCACGGTCGACGTCCACGTGCGCCGGCTGCGCGAAAAGCTGCCGCTGCTGTCCAAAGCGCTGACGACGGTGAAGCAATTCGGCTACAAGCTGCTCGAGTCGCCCGGCGCGTCGGACTGAGACTCCGACTGGCGACTGGCGACTGATGACGTTCCAGACCAAGCTCTTCTCCGCCGCGACGGCCGCCGCGATCATCGGACTGGCGGTGGCCGGCGTGCTGTTCGCGATCCTGACGGCGCGGCGTACGGACGCCAAAATCGAGCAGACGCTCGTCGCCGAAGCGCGGCTGGCGGCGGATCTGGTGTCGCAGATGCCGCTGCAGACGGCGGCGACGGCCGACACGCGCGAGATGATCGCGCGCTTCGATCCCGAAGCCGATCGGATCGGCCAGGTGCTCGACGCGCGCGTGACGGTCATCGCGCGCGACGGCCGCGTGTTCGGCGACTCGGCGGAGACGCCGGCCGCGGTGGCCGGCATGGAGAATCACGGCTCGCGCCCCGAAGTGGTCGAGGCGCGGGACAAAGGCCTCGGCATGTCGCGCCGGCACAGCGACACGATCAACGTCGACATGCTCTACGTCGCGGTGGCCGTGACGCATCCGGCGATCGCGTTCGTCCGCGTCGCGCTGCCGCTGTCCAGCATCCGGCAGCAGCTCGACAACGCGCTGGTCGCCACGGCCGTCGCGCTGAACATCGCGCTCGTCTCGGCGCTCCTCATCGCGTGGCTCTTCTCGTCGCGCATCGGCCAGCGCGTGCGATCGATCGCGGCGGTCGCCAGCCGTTACCGCGGGGGCGACCTCGCGCCGGCGCGCCTCGATTACGGAGACGACGAGCTCGGCACGGTCGCACGGGCGCTCGACGACTCGGTGCAGGTGGTGGGACGCCAGCTCGCCGAGCAGGCGCGCGATCGCTCGCGCATGGAGGCGATTCTCGCCGGCATGATCGAAGGCGTCATCGTCGTCGATCCGCAGGGCCGGCTGCAGCTCGTGAACGACGCCGCGAAGAAGATGCTGAAGCTCGACGACGACCACACGCTGGGGCGTCACTATCTGGAATCGATCCGGCATCCCGCGATTGCCGAGCTCGTGGGCGCCGCGCTCGCGGGCCGGACGCCCGACGCGCTGCAGATGTCGCCGCCGCGCGACGCCTCGCGGACGATCATGGCGCGCGCCGCCGCCGCGGCCGGCGGCAGCGATCACGGCGCCGTGCTCGTGCTGCACGACATCACCGACCTGCGCCGCGCCGATCAGATCCGCCGCGACTTCGTCGCCAACGTCTCCCACGAGCTGCGGACGCCGCTGACGGCGATCCGCGGCTACGTCGAAGCGCTGTCCGACGGCGACGCCTCGCCCGACGACAACCGCCGCTTCCTCGACATCATCGAGCGCCACACCGAGCGGATGGAACGGCTCGTCAAGGATCTGCTCCGGCTCGCGCGGCTCGACGCCGGCCAGGAGACGCTCGACATCGGGACGCTCGACACGCGCAACCTCATTCACGGCGTCGTGACGGAGCTGTCGTCGGAGCTCGAGCAGCGTCACCAGAAGGTCGAAATCGCCATCGGCGCCGGCGCCGAACAGCTGCGCGCCGACCCGACCAAGATCCACGATGCGCTCCGCAACCTCATCGCGAACGCCGTCACGTACTCGCCCGAGCGGACGACGATCCGCGTGGAGACGGCCCGTTCGAATTCGTCGGTGACGCTGTCGGTGTCCGATGAAGGACCGGGAATTCCGGAAGAAGATCTTTCGCGCGTGTTCGAACGCTTCTATCGCGTCGACAAATCGCGCGCCCGCGATCCCGGCGGCACGGGCCTCGGCCTCGCCATCGTGAAACACCTGGTCGAGCTCCACGGCGGCGAGGTGACAGCGGTCAATCGTGCTGGAGGCGGTGCTACGGTTTCCGTTCGGCTGCCCGTGCCCCGCTGAGGATGTTGAACATCGCGTAGTTGCCTTCGTGGCACGCGTACTCCGGCACCTGCACCTGCCGCGCGTCCTTCCTCAAGTCGAGCGCCGCGGTCCACGGACGCGAGAACGTCGTCGGATCCTCGACCGTCAGCTCGTAATGCACGGTGTTCGCGTCCGTGCGCCGGAACTTCTCGACCACGTGCAGGTTCGTCGTCGCGCCGCGATAGCCGGCTTTCGCCGAGAAGTTCGTGACGTCGACGACGAGCGTGTCGCCGTCCCAGCGTCCGCGGGAGTCGCCGAAGTACGAGCGGATCTTCGGCGAGAGGTGCGGGCGCCTGGAAACATCATCGAGCGGGATGAGCCGAGCGTCGTGAATCATCTCGTAGCGCATCGACACCCAGCCCGGCCCCTGGACGATCTGCGACGTGTTGTCGTAGATCGTCGGGAAGATCACGTGCGGGAAGCCCCGCGTGATGCAGCGGTCGTACTTGTCCAGATCCTCCGGGCCCGCGAAGTTGATGCCTTCCGGCGTCCGCATCGCCGCAATCGCGCCGCGCCGGCGCGCCTCGTCGTTCAGGAACGGAATCCGGCCGTCGGGCGGATCGACGACGATCGACGTGCGGCGCGAGGGCCTGCCGCGCTCCAGCCAGTGGCTGGGCGGGCCGGTGCCGCCCGCGCCCTCGCCGGACGCGCGCGGAGCGACGAACTCCTCGCGGTCCGCTTCTTCGGCGCGCTCGTTCTGCGTCACGCGCTGCGCGAACTCCTCCGCCGTCACGACCTGGCGCTCGCCGAACTGCGGCGGCCGCTCGAACGGCACCCCGAGCTCGTCGTCGGTCGTGAACACGCCGGAGATGTCCGGGTCGCCCCACGCCGTCCGCGGCGCTTTGTACGTCTGGGCGTTCGTGAACGCCGCCATCAGCACCGCCGCCGCGACCGCGCCAATCGGAGCTTTCATGGGGGCAGGATAACGCATAATTTACAGCGTTGAAGACAGTCGTGTACACGTTCGATTCGCCGGCGACGCTGGCGGCGGCCGCGCGTCTGGTCGCGAGCGGAAAGGTCTCGGCCGTGATCCTTCAGCGGCCGATGACGTTCGGAGGCCGGCTCGCGCTGCTGCGGCGGCGGATCGCGAAACACGGCCTGTTCCGCGTCGCCGACGAGATCCTCTTCCAGATCTACTACCGGCTGTTTCTGCGGACCGCCGACGACCGGCTGCGGCAGGTGCTCGACCTTCACCACTCCGGCCGCGGCGCGTTCTCGCAGCGCGTCGAGGTGTACGATGTGGACTCCATCAATTCGCCGGAGTCGCAGAAGCTGTTGAAGACGCTCTCCCCCGACCTCGTCGTCATGGCGTCCCGCGAGCTGATTCGCCCCGACGTGCTGAAGCTCGCGCGCATCGGGTTCATCGGCTGCCATCCCGGCATCCTGCCGGACTTCCGCGGCGCGTACGCGTCGTTCTGGGCGATGCACGAGGGGAAGCCGGACAAGATCGGCCTGTCGATTTATCTCGCGACCGCCGGCATCGACACCGGTCCGCTCCTCGCCGAGCGGGTCATTCCTCCCCGCTTCGGCGTCCAGCACTTCAAAGTCGAATCAGAGCGGCTGATTCTCGAAGGCACGAACGAGCTGCTCGACGCCATCGACCGCGCCGAACGCGGAGAGCTGAAAACCTATACGAAGCCGGATCCACCGGGTCCGCTTTACAGCCTCGTCGGCCTGACAGACTATCTGAAAGCGTTGAGTCCGGCTAAAACCGGACACTACCAGAGCCGCGGCTGATGTACGCGATCCTTCTCTATCACGGCGTCGAAGACGGCGCGCGGTCGGCGCGCGCCAGGGACGCCATCGATCGCGAGTACGTGCTCGACCGCCGGCGATTCGAACAGCACCTCGACTACCTCGCGCACAAGCCCGCCGCGTCCGTCCACACCGTCGTGTCGTTCGACGACGGCGACGAGAGCTGCTACACGATGGCGGCGCCGGCGCTCGAAGAGCGCGGCATGCGCGGCGAGTTCTTCGTCGTCACGGGCTGGATCGGCAGGCCGGGATTCCTGACCGCGCACCAGCTGCGCGACCTCCACCGGCGCGGACACGGCATCCACTCGCATTCGCGCAGTCATCCGCGCCTGAGCGCGCTGACGGCGCCCGAGATCGAGCAGGACCTGGCGGGATCGAAGGCGGATCTGGAAGATCTCCTCGGCCAGCCGGTGACGCAGCTGTCGATTCCGGGCGGCGCGTACGACGAACGCGTGATCGAGATCGCCCGGCTTGTCGGCTACACGTCGCTGCTGAACTCCGTCGAGGGATACAACGAGGACGGCGGCGGCTTCCTGCTGCAGCGGTTCACGGCGCGATCGTACTCCGGCGTCTCGCTGCTCGTGGGCATCTGCGAACATCCGGCGCGGACCAACGCGCGTCTGATGGTGAAGCGGGCGGCGCTGAAGGCGGCGCGCGGCGTGATGGGTGAAGGCGGGTACGGAAAGCTGCGAAGCGCGATTATCTCGCGCCGCTGAGGCGAAGCAGATAGTACGTGCCGGCGCCGATCGCGCCGGCGGCCGGAATCGTCAGCAGCCACGCCCAGACGATGCGCGTCGCGACTCCCCAGCGCACCGCCGACAGCCGCCGCGTCGAGCCCACGCCCACGATCGAACCCGTAATCGCGTGCGTCGTGCTGACGGGAATGCTGAAATGCGTCGCGACGAGCAGCGCGACGGCCGCGCCGGTTTCAGCCGCGAACCCGCCGACGGGCTGCAGCTTCGTGATCTTCGATCCCATCGTGTGGATGATGCGCCAGCCTCCCGCCAGCGTGCCCAGGCCAATCGCCGCGTACGCGGCCATCTGCACCCAGAGCGGCACATAAAAGGTGCTGATGTAGCCGGAGCTGAACAGCACCGCCGCGATGATCCCTGCCGTCTTCTGCGCGTCGTTCCCGCCGTGATTGAGGCTGAAGAACGCCGCCGACAGCAGCTGCAGACGCCGGAACCAGTGATCCACGCGCCCCGGCGGCATGTACCGGAGGAGCCAGTAGATCGAGATGAGCACGGCGTATCCGACGAACAGCCCGATGAACGGCGACACCACGATGAACGCGAGCGTCTTCGTCCAGGCCGTGCACGACGTGCACAGCACGGCGGCGACGCCGCCCTTGGCAATCGCCGCCCCCGCGTAGCCGCCGATAATCGCGTGCGACGAACTGGTCGGCAGCGCCAGCCACCACGTCAGCAGGCTCCAGGCGATCGCGCCGATGAGCCCGGCGAAGATCACGCTCAGCGTCACGATCGTGATGTCGACCGTCCCCTTGCCGATGGTCTGCGCGACCCCGGTGCCGAAGACGAACGCCGCGAGGAAGTTGAAGGCCGCCGCCCAGATCACGGCCTTGCCGGGTGTGAGCACGCGCGTCGAGACGACCGTGGCGATGGAGTTCGCCGCGTCGTGGAAACCGTTGATGTAGTCGAAGATCAGCGCGACGACGATCAGCGCGCTGACGGTCCAGAGCAGCATGAAGCGGCTAGCCGTGCTTGACGACGACGCTTTCGATCACGTTGGCGACGTCTTCGCAGCGATCGGTGGCCTGCTCGAGAAAGTCGAGCACCTCTTTCCACTTGATGACGAGAATCGGGTTCGTCTCCTCGTCGAAGAGGCTGACAACGGCCTGCTGGTGGATGCGATCGGCCTCGTTTTCGAGACGGTTGATTTCGACGCCGTGGGCGCTGACGCCTTTGGTCTGTTCGAGCGCGGCGAGCGCGTGGTGGATCACCACCGTCGACGACGAGATGACGCGCGTCAGCTCGCGGGCGCCGGGACGCACTTTCGTCAGGCTGTAGAGCCGGATCACCGCGGCCGAGGCGTCGATGGCGTCCATGACATCGTCGAGCGACCGCGCGAGGGCGTGGATGTCCTCGCGATCGATCGGCGTGACGAACGTCCGGTTGAGGCGCTGAATGATCTCGTGGGTCAGGAAGTCGCACTTGTGCTCGACTTCCTTGATCTCGTCGGCCTTGTCCCAGACCGGCTTGTCGCCCGACAGCATCTCTTCCAGCAGACGGGCGCCCTTCTGGAGCTCGTCGGCCATCGTCAGGAAGTCGGAATAGAACTTTTCTTCGCGGGGGATGAGGCGGAAGACCACGAGGCAGGGATTGTAACAGATCGCCGTTTACCGGGCCGTTACAACCCGCCTGGAGCGCGAGGCCTCAGCCGAGCGTGGCTAGTGGACGGTGAGCTTGAATCCGAGGGCGAAGTCGGGGTCGGTATTCCACCGCACGCTGAACGGCAGCATCATGTTTTCGCGCGCGTAGAACTGCGCGACGACGAGCCGGCTGGCGCGCACGAAGCGGTGGTTGACGCCCAGGACGACGTCGCCGTAGCCGGCGTCGATGCTCGGGAAGCCGGCCGGCAGATAGGGCGACGTGCTGCCGTCCCACTGCAGGTTCAGGGAGTTGTTCTGCGTGATCTTCATCTCGGGCCCGAGTGAAAACCCGAAGACGCCGCGCGACAGCGGCAGGCCCCACGCGCTCACCCGATCGAGGTTGACGTTGCCGCGGATGTCGCCGTGCAGCGCGAACCAGCCGCCGAGCTTGCGGTCCATGCTCAGGCCGGCGCCGACGAAGTTGCCTTCCGTGAACCGCGACGCGCCGGAGAGGTTGGCGACGAGGCGCGCGGACACCCGCGTGTCGTTCGATGTCTTGTCCGCGTCGCGCAGCGCGGCCTTCATGACGAACGAGACGTCGCCCATGCCGGAGCCCGTGGCCGGGGCGGCATAGAGCTGGCGGCCGTTCAACGCGATCGACGTGCCGAGCGGCGGCGGCGCGGTCTTGCTGCGCAGCGGCCGGTTGACCATGTCCTCGAAGCCGGAGATGAATCCGTTGAGCATCCCGGCGTCGGTCTCGTCGATCTGGATCTGCGCGCCGATCTCGAAGTGCGGGAAGCCCGATGGCTTGAAGCCGCGGCGGTACTCGAACGCGAGCGTGTGCGTTTCGGACCGCTGGGTCATCTCGAACGCGCCGGAGTTCTCGATGTAGAAGTTGTTGGCGCCGACCATGTGGAACGTGACCTGGTTGGCGTGCGGGTCGGTGACGTCGGCGCCTTCGACGGCCATCGCGTAGCCGCGGCGTCCGGCGCCGGCCTGATCGACGGGGGACGGCCCCATCGGTTCCCAACGGCCGGGCTCGAACACCTGAGCCATGGCCGGCGCGGCGCACAGAAGGGCCGCCGCGAATACACACGTCCTGCGGAAAAGCATCGATCGAACCTCAGCGATGTGGGAGGCGCCTATTGTATCGGGATTACGGCCGGGGTTCTGTAGTAATTTCGTGTCTCTATGGCGGTGAACAACGAGGTGCTGGCCATCATCCTCGGCGGGGGCCAGGGCACGCGGCTGTTCCCGCTGACGCAGCTGCGATCCAAGCCGGCGGTGCCGATTGGCGGGCAATACCGGCTGATCGACATCCCGATCAGCAACTGCCTGCACGCGGACGTGCGCCGGATTTTCGTCCTGACGCAGTTCAACTCCGCGTCGCTCAATCGTCACGTCGGGCAGACCTACCGGATGGATCCGTTCACGCGGGGTTTCGTGGAAATCCTCGCGGCCGAACAGACGCCGGACAATCCGAACTGGTATCAGGGCACGGCGGACGCCGTCCGCCAGGCGGCGCGCCACTTCTCGCGTCACGACGCCGACTACTACCTCGTGCTCGCGGGCGATCAGCTCTATCGGATGAACTACACGGATCTGATCGACGCGCACATCGATCGCCAGGCGGACATCACGATCGCCGTCCAGCCGGTCACGGCCGCCGAGGCGCCGTCGATGGGCATCTTCCGTTTCGATCGCGCAGGCCAGATCGTCGCGTTCGAGGAGAAGCCGGACGCCGGGCGGCTCTCACAGATCGGCCAGAGCATTCCGCCGGGCGCGACGTTCAGCGGACATTCTCCGGACAAGCCGTTCGTGGCGTCGATGGGCATCTACCTGTTCTCGCGCGAGGTGCTGCTCGACGTCATCAGCCGCGACAACGCGACCGATTTCGGCCGCGGCATCATCCCGAACTCGCTGAATCACTACAGCGTGCACGCGCACCTGTTTCGCGGGTACTGGGCCGACCTCGGGACGGTCGCGTCGTTTTACGAGGCGAACCTGATGCTCACGCGTCCCGACACGCCGTTCAGCTTCTACGACTCGCGCTGCCCCATCTACACGCACGCGCGTTTTCTCCCCGGCTCGCGGCTGCTGAACAGCGAGGTCGCCAACGGCATCATCTGCGACGGCTGCTCCATCGATCGATCGACGATCGAGCAGTCGATCATCGGCATCCGCACGCGCATCCAGGCGGGCGCGCGCATCTCGCGCTCGGTGCTGCTCGGCGCCGACTACTACGAGACCGACGACATCGCCCCGGCGCGCGGCGATCTTCCGCGGCTCGGCCTGGGCCGTGACGTCGTGCTGGATAAGGTGATCGTGGACAAGAACGCGCGCATCGGCGACGGCGCGTCGCTGACCAACGCCGCGGGCGTGCAGGACGCCGACGGCGACGGCTATTACATCCGGAACGGGATCATCGTCGTGCCGAAGGACGGCACCATCAAAGCCGGGACGAGGGTCTGATCAGCGGAGCTGTCCCGTCTGAAAACGCAGCGCCGCCTGGCGCGCCAGATAGTCGTAACGTGCTGACGCGGCGGCGATTTCCGCTTCCGTCTTGTTCAACTGCGCCTGCGTCAGCTCG